>JAIOPW010000200.1 GCA_021413665.1 Rhodocyclales bacterium
TCACCAGCATCACCGACATTACCCCGATTCCCCACAACGGATGCCGGCCGCCCAAGCGCCGCCGCATCTAAGGCAATAAGGATACGACACCATGGCCCGCAACCTAGACGCCAAGTGCCGCCAGTGCCGCCGCGAGGGCGAAAAGCTCTTTCTCAAAGGCGAGAAGTGCTTCACTGACAAATGTTCCGTCGAGCGCCGTGCATACGCGCCCGGCCAACACGGCCAGAAGTCCGGACAGCGCCTGTCCGGTTACGGTACGCAACTGCGTGAAAAGCAGAAGATCCGCCGCATCTATGGCGTACTCGAGCGGCAGTTCCGCAAAGTGTTCGGCGATGCCGAGCGCAAGAAGGGACAGACCGGCGAGAACCTGCTCAAGCTGCTCGAGAGCCGTCTCGACACAGTGGCCTACCGCATGGGCTTTGGCGTTTCGCGCGCAGAAGCCCGCCAGCTGGTCCGCCACAACGGCGTACTGATCAATGGCAAGCGCGTGGATATCCCCTCCTACAGTGTGCGGCCCGGCGATGTCATCCAACTGCTCGATAGCACCCGCGGTCATCTGCGCACCAAGGCTGCCCTCGAGGCCGCCGAGTCGCGCGGCTTCCCGGAGTGGATCGAAGTGGACGCGAAGGCCGGCAAGGGCGTATTCAAGTCCTACCCTGCCCGTGAAGACCTGCCGCCCTCGATCAATGAAGGCCTGGTCGTCGAACTGTATTCGCGTTAACAAGTAGTTTTGCGCCTGGCGTCCACCGGACGCCAGGCGTTGTCCATTTGAAGGAATGCACATGCACACACTTCTGAAACCCCGCAGTATCGATGTCCAGCAGCTTTCGCCGGTGCATGCCCGCGTGGTCATGGAGCCGTTCGAACGTGGCTACGGTCACACCCTTGGCAACGCGCTGCGCCGCATCCTGCTGTCCTCGATGGAAGGCGTTGCGCCGACCGAGGTATCGATTGAAGGCGTGCTCCACGAATACTCGACTCTGGATGGTGTTCGGGAAGACGTGGTCGACGTGCTGCTCAACCTCAAGGGCGTCGTGCTCAAGATGCACAATCGTCGTGAAGCCACGCTGACCCTTTCCCGCAATGGCGAGGGCGTGGTGACTGCGCGCGACATCGAGACCACGCATGATGTCGAAATCGTCAATCCCGATCACGTTATCGCCCACATCGCACCGGGTGGCAAGCTGAACATGCAGATTCGCGTCGAGTCCGGCCGTGGCTACGTGCCCGCCAACCAGCGTGAAATCGCCCGCGAGAACCGCGCCATCGGGCAGATCATGCTCGACGCTTCGTTCAGCCCGGTGCGTCGCGTCAGCTACTCCGTCGAATCTGCCCGTGTCGAACAGCGCACCGATCTCGACAAGCTGATCCTCGACATCGAGACCAATGGCGCCATCGATAACGCCGAAGAAGCGGTGCGTACCGCGGCCCGCATCCTGATGGAGCAGTTGTCGGTGTTTGCCGATCTCGAGGGCACCCCGATGTCGGCCGAAACGCCGAAGCAGACCTCGGTGGATCCGGTTCTGGTGCGTCCGGTCGATGACCTGGAACTGACCGTACGTTCCGCCAACTGCCTCAAGGCCGAGAACATCTATTACATCGGCGACCTGATCCAGCGTACCGAAACCGAGCTGCTCAAGACCCCGAACCTGGGTCGCAAGTCGCTCAACGAGATCAAGGAAGTGCTGGCATTCCGGGCTGCGGCCCGGTTGTTTCACTGCTGTACTGAATCACCCATACTCGATAACCATTAACCGGCCATTTGCATTGCGCGATGGCCGCATAAAACGAGGGAATCAAAATGCGTCACGGTAACGGACTTCGCAAACTTAATCGCACCTCGGCGCACCGCCAGGCGATGCTGCGCAACATGGCAGTCTCCCTGCTGCGTCACGAGGCAATCAAGACCACCCTGCCCAAGGCCAAGGAATTGCGCCGCGTGGTGGAGCCCCTGATCACCCTGGGCAAGAAACCCAGCTTGGCGAACCGCCGCCTGGCTTTCGACCGTACGCGCGACCGCGACATCGTCGGTAAGCTGTTCGAGGTGCTCGGCCCGCGCTATGCCGCCCGCAATGGCGGTTACCTGCGCATCCTCAAGATGGGCTTCCGCGTCGGCGACAACGCGCCGATGGCCTTCGTCGAATTGCTGGACCGTCCCGCCGGTGAAATTGAGGAAGCCCCAACCACCGAGTAAGGCGGCTAGGTGAAAAAGAAGGGCCAGGCATTGCCTGGCCTTTTTTGTTTGCCGGTCTACGCGCGAACCCAGCGTCGTGCCGCTACTCTCCGTGTCGGACTCTGTCTGCCGCGGATTTTGCTTCGCGGGCCGGCAAGCGCCGACTTCTGAAGTCGCAGGGCCGCCTAGAGCCGGCGTTCAGGATGAATTCCCTTGCAATGGCTGCGGTGTTCGCCACAACGGACGCTAGAATGGACGCATTCCGTATTGCCGCACAATTAACAGCGAGGTTTGACCATGCCCTACACGCCCGATCTAGTCCAGGAACTGAACACCTTGATACGCTTTGATCTGGCGACAAGTCAGCAGGGGATCAAGGTGCACAAGACCGCCGATCCCGACGTGATCGCCGCAGCGCGCCGATTGCATGCCAAAGGTTTGTTGACACAGGCTGATGGCGGGTATCTGACCGGGTTGGGGCGGGACGCGGCCGAACACGCTCACGCGGTTCTCACCATCCTCAATTCGAGCGCCAGCGCGTCAGCGGTCCTGCTCAGGGATCTTGCCTAGGCGCCGCCAATCGGCCATATCGCCGACGGCCTCATCCCCGCTGGCCAGGGGTTCAAGTTCTCGCAATTCGCGAAAAAGTTCGCGGTAGGCGCGTGGCGGCTTGCCTTGTTGCGCTTCCTTCAGCGCATTGCGTCGCAACTGGCGCAGGTGCTGAATGTCGGCCCCACGGTAGTCGCGGGCGACTTGGCTGAATGCAGCCTCGTCCTCCATCAAGCTCGTACGCAGTCTTTCCAACTGATGTTGGCGAATATTGGCAGCTTCCGAAACACCTTTGATTTCATCCATTGCCGCGCGCAACGGGGTCGCGTCTACGTCGCGCATGATCTTGCCGACATACTGCATCTGCCGCCGCCTCGCTTCATGCTTGGTAAAGCGCTGGGCGTCGAGCAACGCGTCGCGCAACCTTTCGGGCATCTCGATCTTTGCCAGACGCTCGCGCGACAGCGCTACCAGTTCCTCGCCGAGATCCTGCAAGGCCGTCATCTCTCGCTTTAATTGCGATTTGCTGGGGCCAGAGTACTCGTCCGTGTCGTTATCGATATCTTCCACGGTTATGATTATAGCTTCCGCTTTCGAAGGGTTCCCGCATGTCCCATGCTTTTGCTCATTCTCAAGACGCTTTGCGCGAATTGGCGCAGGCTGCACTCGATCACGCCGTAGCCAAGGGCGCAACCGCCTGCGAGGTGGATGTCTCGGAAGGGTTCGGCCAGTCGGTCAGCGTGCGCCGACAGGACGTTGAAACCATCGAATACAACCGCGACAAGGGGCTGGGCGTCACGGTATATCTCGGCCAGCGCCGCGGCCATGCCAGCAGTTCAGATTTTTCACCGGCGGCGCTCAAGGCCTCGGTGGAGGCCGCATTGTCGATCGCACGCTTCACCGCCGAAGACGATTGTGCCGGCCTGCCCGACGCCAAGCTGCTGGCGACCCGCAGCATGGATCTGGACCTGTTCCATCCCTGGGACATCTCGGTGGAATCCGCCATTGATCTTGCCCGCCGCTGCGAGCAGGCCGCCTTCGACGTCAGCCCCTTGATCAGGAACTCTGAGGGTGCCAGCGTTTCAGCGCAGACATCACACTTTGTTTCCGCCAACAGTCTGGGCTTCATGGGCGGCTTTGCCACCTCGCGCCACTACGTATCCTGCTCGGTGATCGCCGGCGAGGGAGATGAGATGCAGCGCGACGACTGGTATGCCACGCGCCGCAACGCAGGTGATTTTCCCGACGCCGCGCGGATAGGCGACTATGCGGCGCGACGGGCCCTGGCACGGCTTGGTTCGCGCAAACTGAAGACCCGCAAGTGCCCGGTGATTTTCGAGGCGCCGTTGGCATCTGGGCTGATCGGCAGCTTCGTGCATGCGATCTCGGGCGGGGCGCTCTATCGCAAGACATCCTTCCTGCTTGACAGCCTCGGCACGCAGGTCTTTCCGAAGTTTGTGCAGATCAGCGAGCGGCCTCACGTTCGGGGTGGTTTCGCCTCGTCGCCCTTCGATGACGACGGCGTCGCCACACGCGA
>JAIOPW010000201.1 GCA_021413665.1 Rhodocyclales bacterium
GGTCGATCGAGGTCAGCAGGAGTTCGGCATCTTCGCGCATGCCGGCTTCGATCGTGCGGCGCTCGCGGTTGATGGCATCGAGTTGCTGGGCGATGTTCATGGCGCGGGCCGGGTCGTCGGTGACCAGGCACTCGATGCCCAATGACATGTCGGCCAGACGGCCGGCGGCGTTGAGGCGCGGGCCGATGGCGAAGCCGAGGTCGAAGGTGGCGGCCCGGCCCGGTTCGCGGCCGGCGACAGTCAGCAGCGCGGCAACGCCGGCCTGCGTCTGGCCGCCACGGATGCGGGCCAGTCCCTGGGCGACCAGGATGCGGTTGTTGCGGTCGAGCGCCACGACGTCGGCCACCGTACCCAGTGCCACCAGGTCGAGCAGGCCGGCGAGGTTGGGTTCCGGCTTGTCGGCATAGGCGCCGCGTCGGCGCAGTTCGGCGCGCAAGGCCAGCATGACGTAGAACATCACGCCGACACCGGCCAGCGCCTTGCTCGGAAAATTGCAGCCGGGCTGGTTGGGATTCACGATCACGGCGGCATCCGGCAGCGCTTCGGATGTCAAAGCCGCGGGCAGGTGATGGTCGGTGATCAGCGTTGCGATGCCGAGGCGCTTGAGTTCCGCCACGCCCTCGACGCTGGCGATGCCGTTGTCGACCGTCATCACCAGGTCCGGCTGCCTTGCCGCCGCGAGTTGCGCGACTTCCGGCGAAAGTCCGTAGCCCAGCGTGAAGCGGTCGGGTACCAGGTAATCGACCGTCGCACCCATCATGCGCAGGGCGCGCAGGCCGACGGCGCAGCCGGTGGCGCCGTCGCAGTCGTAGTCGGCGACGATCAGGATCTTCTTTTGTGCGGCGATGCAGTCGGCGAGCAGCACCGCCGCTTCGCCCGCCCCCTTCAGCGCTTGCGGCGGCAGCAGGGCGCTGCTGCGCGTGTCGAGTTCGTCCATGCCGCGGATGCCGCGCGCGGCGTACAGCCGCGCCAGCAGCGGATGCACGCCGCCCTGTTCGAGCGTCCAAGTGGCGCGGGGCGGAATTTCGCGGACGGTGATTTGGGTCATGGCGGGACCAGTTCGCTGAGTGCCGCCGGCTTGCGCCAGAACTTCCACAGGTCGTTGCGGCTTACCTGAAGCTCCGCGCTGCCGGGTTCGCCGGGAGCCAGCAGGCGCAGGGCATCAAGTCGTCCGTTGCGCAGGGCGCCGAGCGCGGGCGCCAGCCACTCGGCTTCAAAGTTTTCGAGCGCATCGCGCCAGGCGAGCGCATCGCTGCTGCGGGCCGGTTGTTCCATCGCCTCATGTATCGCCAGCGGGTGGCGGGCGCCGGTGGCGGCAAAGCCCACCGGCAAATCGGCGCCCTCGATTTGCAGCAGGCGGGCGATGCCCCGGGCGACCGGGTCGTTGCTCCAGAGCGTGTCGTGGC
>JAIOPW010000202.1 GCA_021413665.1 Rhodocyclales bacterium
GGTGTGGATGCCGGCATGCACCAGCGACTCGGTCAGCGACTTGTAGGATTCGGTGAGATCGACGTACTTGCCGACGAAGGCGATGTTGACCTCGTGCTGCGGGTGTTCCAGCGCATCGACCAGCTTCTTCCACACCGACAGGTCGGCGGCGCGCGCCAGGATGCCGAGCTTGTGGCAGACGATCTCGTCGATCATCTGGTCGTGCAGCATGGACGGAATCTTGTAGATGCTGTCGGCATCGAGCGCGGAGATCACCGCTTCCGGCTGAACGTTGGTGAACAGGGCAATCTTGCGCTTTTCCTCGGCCGGAATCTCGCGGTCGGCGCGGCACAGCAGGATGTCGGGCTGGATGCCGATCTCGCGCAATTCCTTGACCGAGTGCTGGGTCGGCTTGGTCTTGAGTTCGCCGGCGGTGGGAATCCACGGCACCAGGGTCAGGTGGATGTAGCAGGCGTTCTGGCGGCCTTCCTGGATGCCCATCTGGCGGATGGCTTCGAGGAAGGGCAGCGATTCGATGTCGCCCACCGTGCCGCCGACTTCGATGATCGCCACGTCGGCGCCTTCGGCCCCGCGCTTGATGAAAATCTTGATCTCGTCGGTGATGTGCGGGATGACCTGGACGGTCTTGCCGAGGTACTCGCCACGGCGCTCCTTCTTGATCACCGACTCGTAAATCTGGCCGGTGGTGAAGTTGTTGCGCTTGCCCATCTTGGCGCTGGTGAAGCGCTCGTAATGGCCCAGATCAAGGTCAGTTTCCGCACCGTCTTCGGTGACGAACACCTCGCCGTGCTGAAACGGCGACATGGTGCCGGGATCGACGTTGATATAGGGATCGAGCTTGAGGTGGGTAACCTTGATGCCGCGCGATTCAAGGATTGCCCCGAGGCTGGCGGCGGCTATCCCCTTGCCCAGACTGGACACGACACCGCCGGTAACGAAAACGTATTTGGCCATGGAAATGCTGCTGCGGGAAATTCCAATCATAGCGGAAATTCCCGACCCGGTTGACGCGCCGCGCCGGGCGGGCGATTCGGCGTGGCGCCCCTCCGTCTAGCGGCCGCCAGCGGCCTTGCCGGCTGTTCCGCGGCGGCTCAGGCGATCGACCAGAAAGCCGAGGTTGCCCAGCGACATGAGATGCGCATAGACCACCGCCAGGCTGCCGTTGGCGAACAGTTCCTGGACCGCATCGCGATCCAGCGCGCGCAGTTTGACCTCGTCCACCACGCTGAGCCCGTTGAGGCGAAACTGGCTGCCGTCGGTGAGTTGCGCCACGGAATCCGCCTGGCGCATCAGCCCGAGCTCCTGCAGCCTGCGCGCCAGCGCTTCCGTCGCCGCCACACCCTGGTGAAATTCGGCGAGGAACTTCATGGCGTGATCGAGCTGGGGGGTCGGCTTGCCATCCGCAAACAGGGCCGCGCCCTCCTTGCTGTCGAAGCTGGACGAAGCTTCGTCGATGCAGACCAGCATCTCGCCCTGCGGCCCCTTGCCGGGCACGAAGGGATAGCGGCGGACGAAAGCAGGCACGTAGCGTGCATCCCATTTGCCGTCGCCGCCGACGTAGAGGTTTTCCGCTTCGCGCAGGCCCAGCAGCACCGCCGGCACGGGCCCGCTTTCGCCGCGGGCGAAAACGATCGGGTATTCGCGCGCGGCGTCGAAGAACTCGCTGGCCAGAAGGGGCACCGAGTTGGTCTTCGCGGCGTAGGCAAAACTTGTCGTGGGACGTACCTTCAGCTTGGCGTGGGTCTTGTCGTTCAGCGCCACCACACGTTCATAGAACATCAATTCGGACATGGCATTGGTCTCGAAGCGAAAAAACAAGGCTATCACACCGCTTCCGACACGGTGCCGCATGCCGCAGTCGGCGCTGAAGCCACGGTGCGCAACGCGTATAATCGCCAGCTTTCGCCACGCGCAGGAACAGTCATGGAAGCCGAACGCATCAACGCCCTCGCCAACCGTATCGCCGACCTTTCCGGTCGTGGCGAGCAACTGCGGAGGTATCTTTGACTACGACGGAAAAGCGGAAAAGCTTGCCGAACTGAACCAGATACTCGAAGACCCCAAGCTCTGGGATGATGCCGAGCGCGCGCAGCGGTCGAAGGCGACCTCGACGAGGCGGAAAGACTGGTCGCCGACCTCGAGTTCCGCCGCATGTTCAACAATCCGGCCGACCCCAACAACTGCTTCATCGACATCCAGGCCGGCGCCGGCGGTACCGAAGCCTGCGACTGGGCCTCGATGCTGCTGCGCCAGTATCTGAAATACTGCGAGCGCAAGGGCTTCAAGACCGAACTGCTGGAACAGACCGACGGCGACGTGGCCGGCATCCGCAGTGCCTCGCTCAAGGTAGAGGGCGACTATGCCTACGGCTTCCTGCGCACCGAAACCGGCGTGCACCGGCTGGTGCGCAAATCGCCCTTCGATTCCTCGGGCGGCCGCCACACAAGCTTCGCCAGCCTGTATGTGTATCCGGAGATCGACGATTCGATCGAGGTCGAGATCAATCCCGCCGACCTGCGCACCGACACCTTCCGCGCCTCGGGCGCCGGCGGCCAGCACATCAACAAGACCGACTCCGCGATCCGCATCACCCACGTCCCGACCGGCATCGTGGTGCAGTGCCAGAGCGACCGCTCGCAGCACCGCAACCGGGCCGAGGCCATGGCGATGTTGAAGTCGCGGCTCTACGAGCTCGAACTGCGCAAGCGCCAGGCCGAAGCCGACAAGCTCGAAGCCGGCAAGACCGACGTCGGCTGGGGCCACCAGATCCGCAGTTACGTGCTGGACAACTCCCGCATCAAGGATTTGCGCACCAACGTCGAA
>JAIOPW010000249.1 GCA_021413665.1 Rhodocyclales bacterium
GTCTTGACGGGGGGTGGTTTGTGATTTCGCCGAAAGCTGGAGTTTCATTGACCATCCTGCGGGCCCTTCCGATCTTCGAGATGCTCGATGACACGTCCCTCAAGCCGCTGACCCGGGTGGCCATGTTGCGGCGCATTCCGCGGCATACCGTGGTTCTGAATGCGGGCGACCGGACGGACAACATTTACTTTGTTCTATCGGGCGCCTTGAAGGTGCAGATCAGCGACGAAGAGGGGCGCGAGGTCATTCTGTCGATGCTCGGACCGGGGGAACTGTTCGGTGAAATGGGGGTGCTGGACGACCATCCGCGTTCGGCGACCGTTCTGGCGGTCGAAGCCAGCGAGGTGGTGGTCATCGGCAAGGCCGACTTCAAGCAATGCCTGGTGGAAAATCCCGATGTATCCCTGTTCATCATGCGCAACCTGACCAAGCGCCTGCGGCTGGCCGATCGCAACATCGAGAGCCTGGCGCTGCTTGACGTGTACGGCCGCGTCGCGCGTTTGCTGCTGGAAGCGGCCGAGGTCGTGGATGGGCGCAAGGTGGTAACCCACAAGCTCACCAAGCAGGATATGGCCAAGATGATCGGCGCGTCGCGGGAGATGGTCAGTCGTGTGATGCGGGACCTCACCGCCCAAGGGCTTATCCAGGAGCAGGATGGCCAGTTGATTCTGGTTGATCTGGAGGCATTCAAGCGACATGGCGATGGTGATGCGGCGAATTGAGCCACAAGGCCCCGAATTCTGCCCTGGCTGACGCCGTCTGGTTCGCGGCAATCACTTCGCCGTAAGCTTCCCGCCATCCTGATGTCCCTGACCCTCGCCGATTTCGATTACGCACTGCCGCCGGAGCTGATCGCCCAGACGCCCTTGCCGCAGCGATCTTCCAGTCGCCTGCTGGTATTGGACGGCGACAGCCGCAGCGATGCCGTGTTTGTCGATTTGCCGCGATGGCTGCGCGGTGGCGACCTGCTGGTGATGAATGACAGCCGGGTCCTGCATGCCCGCCTGCTGGGGTACAAGGACAGTGGGGGGCAGGTCGAAATACTCGTTGAACGGCTGCTCGACGGCAGCGAGGTCCTGGCCCAGGTGCGAGCCAGCAAGTCGCCGCAACCCGGCAGTCGATTGCGGCTCGAAGACGCCCTCGATGTCGAAGTCCTGGGGCGCGCCGGCGAGTTCTACCGCTTGCGGTTTCCCGGCAATCCGGCCGGGCTCCTCGAGCGCCATGGCCGCTTGCCGCTGCCGCCGTATATCGAGCGCAAGGCGGCAGCGCCCGACGAATTGCGCTACCAGACGGTCTATGCCCGTGAAAGCGGCTCGGCGGCGGCGCCCACCGCCGGGCTGCATTTCGACCAGGACTTGCTCGCGGCCATACGCGAAATGGGAGTCGGCATCGCCTGGGTCACCTTGCACGTGGGCGCCGGGACTTTCCAGCCGGTGCGGGTGAACGATCTGGCCGAACATCGAATGCATACCGAGCGGTATGTATTGCCACAGGCGACAGTCGATGCGATTGCGGCGGCCCGAGCCCGCGGCGGGCGGATCGTGGCGGTTGGCACCACTTCATTGCGCGTGCTCGAATCTGCGGCGCTGGAAGGCAGTTTGAAAGTCGGCGCTGGCGAGACGGCGCTGTTCGTGACACCCGGCTTCGAGTTCAAGGTGGTGGACCTGTTGGTTACCAATTTTCACCTTCCCAAGTCCACGCTGCTGATGCTGGCATCCGCAGTCGGCGGCATGGACGCAGTCCGCGCCGCCTACCGCCACGCGATCGCCGCTCGCTATCGCTTCTTCAGCTACGGGGATGCCATGCTGCTGCACAGAAGGCGGCCGGAATGAACTTTGCACTGCTCGCCACCGACGGCGCGGCGCGGCGCGGCGAGTTGACCCTGGCCCATGGTGTCGTGCCGACGCCGGTGTTCATGCCGGTGGGCACGTATGGTACGGTCAAGGCCATGGCGCCCGACGAACTGGTTGGGATGGGCGCATCCATCGTGCTCGGCAACACCTTTCATCTCTGGCTGCGGCCGGGGATGGAAGTCATTGCGGCGCACGGCGGGCTGCATCGTTTCATGGGCTGGAACGGCCCGATCCTGACGGACTCGGGCGGCTTCCAGGTGTTTTCGCTGGGCGACCTGCGCAAGATCAGCGAGGAAGGCGTCAGGTTCGCTTCGCCGATCAATGGCGACCGGCTGTTTCTGACCCCCGAAGAGTCCGTGCGCATCCAGCACGTGCTCAACTCGGATGTGGTGATGATTTTCGATGAATGCACACCCTATCCGGCGGACCGGCTGGTGGCGGCGGAATCCATGCGCCTCAGCCTGCGCTGGGCGCGACGCTCGCGCGATGAACACGACCGGCTGCAAAACGCCAACGCCCTGTTCGGCATCGTGCAGGGGGGAATGCATGAGGTGTTGCGCGACGAATCGCTGGCGGCGCTGGTCGACATCGGCTTCGACGGCTTCGCCATTGGTGGCTTGTCGGTCGGCGAGCCCAAGGAAGAGTTCTCTCGCATCCTCGCCCATATCGCGCCGCGCCTGCCGGGCGACAGGCCGCGCTACCTGATGGGCGTCGGCACGCCTGAGGATCTGGTATATGCGGTGGCGCAGGGCATCGACATGTTTGATTGCGTGATGCCGACGCGCAATGCGCGCAATGGCTGGCTATTTACCCGCCACGGCGACATCAAGATCAAGAACGCGCAGCACAAGGCGGATACCCGGCCGCTGGATGAGAGTTGTGGCTGCTACACCTGCCGCAATTTCACGCGTGCCTACCTCCACCATTTGCATCGCCTCGGCGAGATTCTCGGCGCCCGGCTGAATACCATCCACAA
>JAIOPW010000250.1 GCA_021413665.1 Rhodocyclales bacterium
CCGAAAATGCGCGTCCTTTCGACCTCCGCTCTCAAGGCGGGGTGCCGAGTTGGGGAGTCGCCAAGTTGGTTAAGGCACTGGATTTTGATTCCAGCATGCGAAGGTTCGAATCCTTCCTCCCCAGCCAACCCATTCACAGAAACGGTGCGGGCGGTTGTAGTTCTGACAGACGCATCCGCCCGCTTCACTTGAGCTGACCGACATGGCCTACGACAGCCTGATGGTGTTTACCGGCAACGCCAACCCCAAGTTGGCGGCCGATGTCGTCAAACGCCTTCACATTTCGCTCGGGCGCGCCAATGTCGGCCGTTTTTCCGACGGCGAGGTGAGCTGCGAAATCCTCGAGCACGTTCGCGGCCACGACGTGTTCGTGCTGCAATCGACCTGCTTTCCGACCAATGACAACCTGATGGAATTGATGGTCATGGTGGACGCGCTGAAGCGTGCCTCCGCCGGACGCATTACGGCCGCCATTCCGTATTTCGGCTATGCCCGCCAGGATCGCCGGACGCGCTCGGCGCGCGTCGCGATCACCGCCAAAGTGGTTGCCAACATGCTGCAGACCGTCGGCGTGCAACGCGTGCTGACGGTCGACCTGCATGCCGACCAGATCCAGGGCTTCTTCGACATCCCGGTCGACAACGTGTATGCCGCGCCCATCCTGCTCGGCGACATCTGGAAACAGCGCCACGAGTACCTGCTGGTGGTTTCGCCCGACGTCGGCGGCGTGGTGCGCGCCCGCGCCCTGGCCAAGCGACTGGAGTCGGACCTGGCGATCATCGACAAGCGGCGGCCGAAGGCCAACGTGTCGGAGGTGATGAACATCATCGGCGAAGTCGATGGCCGCACCTGCGTCATCATGGATGACATGGTCGACACCGCCGGCACGCTGTGCAAGGCCGCGCAGGCCCTGAAAGAGCATGGCGCCAAGCGTGTGCTGGCCTACTGTACCCATCCGGTGCTGTCAGGCAGCGCCGTGTCGCGGATCATGGAGTCCGAGCTCGACGAACTGGTGGTGACCGACACCATTCCCCTGTCCGACGAAGCCCGCGCCTGCACGCGCATCAGGCAGATATCGATTGCCGAGTTGATGGCCGAGACCATGCTGCGCATCAGCAACGAGTCTTCGGTGTCCTCGCTTTTCATGGACTGATTTTTTACCCCCTGGCCTGGTCGCGGGCGAGGGATTTCTCAAGCAGTACTTAACGGAGTAAATCATGCAACTAGAATTCAACGCAAACAAGCGCGATGGACAGGGCACCGGAGCGAGCCGCCGCCTGCGTCGCACCGGCCGGGTTCCCGGCATCCTCTATGGTGGTAGTGCCACGCCGCAGTCGATCGACATCGATCACAACGAACTGTTCCAACTGCTGCGCAAGGAAGCTTTCTATTCCTCCGTGCTTAACGTGAACCTCGACGGCAAGAAGGAAATGTGCCTGCTGCGCGATGTGCAGCGCCATCCCTACCGGCCGGTGATCCTGCACGCCGATTTCCAGCGCGTCGATGCCACCCACAAGTTGCACCAGAAGGTGCCCCTGCACTTCATCAACGCCGAGGTCTCGCCGGGTGTCAAGCTTTCCGGCGGCATGGTGCAGCACGTGATGTCCGACCTGGATGTGCGCTGCCTGGCCAAGGACCTGCCGGCCTTCATCGAAGTCGATCTGAAGGACATGGTCTCGGGTCATTCGATGCACGTTTCGGGCCTCACGCTGCCGGCCGGCGTCGAAGCCGTGTTGCACAAGGGTGAAGACCCGGTGGTGGCGACCGTCATCGTGCGTGGCGGCAAGGCGGAAGAGGAAGTCGTCGAAGTCGCGGCGGCACCCGTTGCGGCTCCTGCCCCGGCCGAGAAGAAGTCAGAGAAGACCGACAAGAGATAAGGGCTTGCAGGCTTCGTTGCGTCTGATAGTCGGCCTCGGTAATCCCGGGGCCGAATACGCTGAAACCCGGCACAACGCCGGGTTTTGGCTTTGTGAGCGCCTGGCACGCGAACTCGGCGCCTCCTTTGCCCGCGAATCCCGCTACCACGGGCTGGCCG
>JAIOPW010000194.1 GCA_021413665.1 Rhodocyclales bacterium
GCTCACCGGCCGAGATCGCCGTATCCATCCTGGCCGAAGTGATCCAGGTTCGCTACCGCGGCGAACGCGCGTGATCTTCGGCGAATTTCCGCTGGTGGAGTGCGAAGGCCTGCTGCTCGCGCACAGCCTGCGCCTGCCTGATCGCATCATGAAGAAAGGTCGCCGTCTCACCAGCGCCGACTCTCGGCTTCTGGCCGCCGCCGGCATCGAGAAAGTGCATGGCGCGCGCCTCGACCTGGAAGACGTCGACGAAAACACCGCGGCCGGGATGGTTGCCGCGGCGCTGACCGGCCCGGGCATCGCAGCGCGCACGCCGCATGCCGGCCGCTGCAACCTCTACGCCACGCGGCGCGGCCTGGTCACCGTTGATGCGGCGACCATCGGCCGCATCAACCGTATCGACGAGGCGGTGACGGTCGCCACGCTGCCACCGCTGTCGGCCGTCAGAAAAGGCGCTGTCGTTGCCACGGTCAAGATCATTCCGCTCGCCGTCGGCCGTGTCTGCGTCGATGCCTGCGCTACCGCGGCGGGGCAGGACGTAGCCCTCGGCCTGCTTTCCTTCCGGCCGCAGCGTGCCGCTCTGGTCGTCACCGAGCAGCCCGGCGAACCGTCGCGCAATTACATCGCTGCCGTGACCAGCAGCCGCCGACGCATGGAGGAACTCGGCAGCCACCTCGGACTGGTGCAGCGCTGCGCGCATGACGCCCCGGCTGTGGCGGCGGCGTTGCGGGAAGCACTGGCGGCCGGCTGTTCGCTGATCATGATCTCCGGCACCACGGTGCCCAAGGACCGTGCCGACACGGTTCCCGCCGCCATCGTCGCGGCGGGCGGCGAGATCGTCCACTTCGGCATGCCGGTGGAGCCGGGCAACATGCTGCTGCTGGCACGCATCGGTGCCGTGCCGGTGATCATCCTGCCCGGCTGCGCCCGTTCGCGGCGCAGCAACGGGCTTGACTGGGTCCTGCAACGGATGCTGGCGGGCCTGCCCATGGGGCGCGAACAGATCATGGACATGGGCGTTGGCGGCCTGATCCGCAGTCCGCTGGAAGCGGATGAGGACGAGACGGCGGTGCGGCCGGAGCCGGCCCGCGTCCCCCCGGGTCGCCGCGTTGCGGCGCTGGTGCTGGCGGCCGGCAGCGGCAGCCGCATGGGTGGCGGCAACAAGCTGTTGCAACCGGTAGGCGGCGTGCCCATGCTGCGGCGCGTGACGAATGCGGCACTGGCTTCGCGCTGCACCTCGGTGCGCGTCGTCACCGGTTTTGCCGCAGATGACGCCGAGGCCTGCCTTGCCGGCCTCGACGTGGCTTTCACCCACAATCCCGACCACCCGACCGGCATGGCATCCTCGCTGCGCTGCGGCCTCGTCGCGCTGGACGCCGATGCGGATGCCGCGGTGATCCTCCTGGCCGACATGCCATTCATCGACGGCGACCACATCGACCGGCTGATCGACGCCTTCGATCCCGAGCAGCCGGGGATCGTGGTCCCGGTGAAGGACGGCCGGCGCGGCAATCCGGTCCTCTGGCCGCGTGCATTGTTCGCCGAAATGCAGGCCGTGGAGGGCGACGTCGGCGCACGCGATCTGCTGCGCCGGCATGCCGGGCTGGTCGTGTCCGTCGCCTGCGAGGACGACGCGATCTTCGCCGACATCGATACGCCGGCGGCCCTGGACGAGGTGGCGGGACGATGAGCGCCGTTGCTTCGCTGCGCCAGGAATTTCCTCTGCTGGCGGCGGCGTCGGACCTGCATTATCTGGACAGCGCCGCCACGTCGCAGATACATCGCCGTGCGCTCGACGCCGTGGTGCGCCACGAGACCGGCAGCCGCGCCAATGTGTCGCGCGGCACCCATCGACTGGCGGAGGCTGCCGACCGGGCTTACGAGCATGCGCGGCTGAGCGCCGCCCGCTTCCTGAATGCCGCATCGCCCGCCGAGATCGTTTTCACTTCGGGCGCCACTGCATCACTCAACCTCGTCGCGCATGCCTTCGGCAGTACCTTGCGGGCCGGCGACCGCGTCGTGATATCCGTGGCGGAACACCACAGCAATTTCGTGCCCTGGCAGCAGTTGCGCGAGCGCACCGGCATCGAGCTGGCCCTGATCCCGGTGACGGACTCGGGCGAACTCGATCTCTCATGCCTGTCCGGACTGATCGGCAGCACGTGCCGTCTGGTTGCCGTGACCCAATGCTCGAACGTCACCGGCGCATGGACCGATGTCGCCGCGATTGTCGCAGCGGCATGCAAGGTCGGCGCCAGGGTGTTGCTCGACGGCGCGCAGGCGGTGCAGCACGGCCCGCAGGATGTGCAGGCGCTGGGGGTGGATTTCTATGCGTTTTCCGGCCACAAGTGCTTCGGCCCCGGCGGCATCGGTGTGCTGTGGGGCAGGGAGAATCTGCTTACGGCGCTTCCACCCTTCATGAGCGGCGGCGGCATGGTCGGCGAAGTCACGCCCGAGGCGACGACCTGGGCCGCGCCGCCGCGGCGTTTTGAGGCAGGTACGCCGCCGATCGCGCAGGCCGTGGGGCTCGCCGCCGCGCTGGAGTGGATGATGGGTCTCGACTGGGTGCGGATTCATGCGCGGGAAAATGACTTGTGCCAGCAGTTGATCGGCGGCTTGCTGCGCATTCCGGGTTTGCGCCTGCTGGGACCCGTTTCCGGTCGACGCGCGTCGATCGTCTCCTTCGACATTCCAGGCCTGCATCCGCACGACATCTGCCAGGTGCTCGACGCACACCGGCTTGCGTTGCGTGGCGGCCATCACTGCGCCCAGCCGCTGATGGCGGCGTTCGGCGTCGAGGCCTGCACCCGCGCCAGCATCGCTCTTTACAACGACACAGCCGACATTGCGGCCCTGCTGGACGGTCTTGGTGTCGTGTTGCGGGAACTAACATGAGCGACAGCACCGGCCTCTACCAGGAGGCGATCAAGCAGTTCGCCCAGGCTGCCCATGGCCAAGGGCAACTGGCGCAGGCGAGCGGCGAGGCCAGGCTGGACAATCCCTTGTGTGGCGACCGCGTCAGGATGCAGATCGTTTTGGCCGATGGCCGCATTGTGGCGGTCGCCCATGAGACCAGGGGCTGCCTGCTATGCCGCGCGGCGGCGTCCGCCATCGGTGTCCGCGCGCCGGGACAGGACGAAGCCGCCATCGAGTCGGTCATGACCGCCCTCGAGAACATGCTGAAGAACGGAGCCCCGTCGCCGGCCGGCTGGCCGGAACTGGCAATGTTCGAACCGGCGCGCGCCTATCCCAGTCGCCATCCCTGCGTGATGCTGCCGTTTCGTGCACTGCTGGCGGCTCTGAACGCTTCCCCTCGGATTCGGACTGATTTCAAGCGAGAACAAACGTGAGCACAGACAACGAGCGTGAACTGGTCCACACGCGGCAGATCACCTGCCGCGCCTTCCGCCTGAAGAACGGGTTTCTCGAAATCGAGGCGACGCTCGGCGACGAAAAGGGGCAGGAGGTCGCCTTCCGTTCCCGTCCGTCCGTGCCACCCGGCGAGTTCATGCACCGCATGGCGCTGACCATCACCATCGATGGCGATTACCTGATACACGACGTCAAGGCAACGACGCTGACCGCTCCCTGGCCCATGTGCGGCGGCACCGATGCTGCGTACCGGCGGCTGGTCGGCTTGCGCATCGGGCCAGGATTCACGCAGCAGGTGAGGGAACTCCTCGGTGGTGTGCAGGGGTGCACCCATGTCACCGAGCTGGTGTCGCAGGCGGCCAATACCTCCATGCAGGCCTAATGGCCCGACCGCATCGCGCGGCAGATGGCGGTGGCCCTGGACCCGCGGCAATGGCCCGACAAGAGCACGCTGACCTTCGTCAACCATTGCCACGCCTGGCGTCAGGATGGCGCGACGCTGGTGCGGGAATATCCCGAACTGGTGCCGCCGAAGAAATAGCCGGTGTCCGACCTGACGCGGCGGATTGTTTGGGCGTCCGGCCGGTAGGGGGCGCAAATCATTTCTCGGGAACGCAGGACATGGCTGCTACAATAACCGAATGAACAATAATGTCATTGATGTACGCTTCAGCGCCCTTGCAGCCATGCCTCCGGCATCGGCGACGAGGCGGGCGACAGTGTCCGTTCTGGCCGTCGTCTGCCTGGCGGCGAGCGGCTCGGTGCTGGCCCAGAATGTGGCGGGCGTGGTCAAGACCAGCCACGGCAATGTGCAGATTCTGCGGGACGGACGAAGCATCCCGGCGCCCGTCGGCACGGACGTGATGGCAGGGGATACCCTGCGTACCGCGGGCGAGTCGAGTACGGGCGTCATGCTGAAGGACGACACCCGCGTCTCGCTGGGACCCAACAGCCAATTGCTTCTGGACAGGTTTGCATTCAACGCCAACACCAATGAAGGCGACATGCTGGTCAGCATTCTCAAGGGCACGTTGAGGATGGTTTCCGGACTGCTGGTCAAGGCCAATCCGGAGCAGGTCCGCCTCAAGACGCCCACCGCGACCATTGGCGTCCGCGGCACGGATTTCATTGTCGATGTTCCCTGAACGGAACGCCTGCCGGTTGCTCTGCCTTGCCATGCTTGCGCTGGCAGGGTGCGCCAGCGAACAGATCGTTCTGCTGCCGGATGCCGATGGCAAGGTCGGCGCATTGGTGGTCACGCGGGACAAGGGGGGCGAGGTTCGCCTCGACCAATCGTATGCAACGGCCCGCGTCGAAGCCGGTGGCATCCAGTTCCGCCAGTCGACCGCGGCTGAAGTGAATGAGCGCTATCGGACGACCATCGCCGCGACTCCCGCCGGTGCGCGTTCGTATATGTTGTATTTCGTGATCGACAAGGTCACCCTGTTGCCCGATTCGCAGGCGTCATTCAACGCCATACTCGGCGACTTTCAGGCGAGACCGTCCGCCGAAATCATTCTCATCGGGCATACCGACAAGTCGGGCAATGCAAAGTACAACGAAGAACTGTCACAACGCCGTGCCAACGCCGTACGCAGCCAGTTGATAGCGGGTGGTGTTGCTCCGGCCAAAATTGAAACGGCCTGGCGCGGCGACCGGGAGCCCTTGCCCGAAACCGCCGGCAAGACCTACGACCAGCGCAATCGGCGGGTCGAGGTCAAGGTCAGGTAGTTCGTCGGCAACGACCGAGGCCCTTCGCCTCGGTCACACCCGCCTTCCCGCTACTTCGTCATGCTGAAATCCGGCGTGCGCTTTTCCTTGAAGGCGGTGATGCCTTCGCGCGCGCTTTCGATGCAGGCCGAATAGCCGAAAGCCTTGTAGCCGACTTCCAGTGCGGCGGCGAAGCTGGGTGCGGCGGCGGCTTCGAGGATGGCTTCTTCCATGACCTGGATGCACTCGCGGCTGAGCACCTGGCCGCTGGCGGCGCGGGCTTCGACCGGCTCGATGCTCACCGCTACCGGGGCATCGCCGATCGGCTTGACCTTGCCGGAAAGCTCGCGCACGCGAGCGGTCGCCATGGCGATCAGCGCGGCATAGTCGTCGGCCAGGCCGTCGATTACCCCCAACTCGTAAGCGCGTGATGCCTTGAGGCGCTCGGCGGTGCGCAGCATGGCGTTGAAGGTGGCGGTGGCATGCGGCCAGCGGCGGTAGGGTACGACCATGGCACCGATGCCATGCACGATGCCCAGCGTGACTTCC
>JAIOPW010000195.1 GCA_021413665.1 Rhodocyclales bacterium
CCGTGTCGCCAGCGCCGACTTTCCCCGAAAAGGCCGTACCGGTGACCACCGTGCCGATGCCGGGGAGAGTGAAGCAGCGGTCGATGGCGAGGCGGAAGCGGCCGCGTTTGGGAAGCCCGGTGCTGCGCGTCCGGTGCGCGACAGCCGTGGCGTCGAGGTGCGCGCGCAGTGCCGCGATACCTTCGCCCGTGACCGCCGACAGCGCGAATACGGGACTGCGCTCCAGTCGTGTGCCGGCCAGCAGCGCATCGATCTCCTTGTGCGCCTCGTCGATACGCGCCGCATCGACGACATCGCACTTGGTCAGCGCCACCGCGCCGTGGTCGAGGCCGAGCAGGCCCAGCAGTTCGAGGTGTTCGCGCGTTTGCGGCATCGGGCCGTCGTCGGCGGCGATCACCAGCAGCACGAAGTCGATGCCGGTGGCGCCGGCCAGCATGTTGTGGATCAGCTTTTCGTGTCCCGGTACATCGACGAAACCAAGCACCGAACCGTCGGCGAGCGGCGTGTAGGCGTAGCCGAGGTCGAGCGTGATGCCGCGCGCCTTTTCTTCCGGCAGGCGGTCGGCATCGACGCCGGTGAGCGCCTTCACGAGCGTGGTCTTGCCGTGGTCGATGTGTCCCGCAGTGCCGACGATCATTTGCGTATGTCCAGCGCCGCCAGCACAGCGGCGAACTCGGTTTCCTCCTGCACCTGCAGGCAGCGCAGGTCGAGCAGCAGGGCGCTGTCCTCGATGCGGCCGATCACCGGCTTGGGCAGGGCACGCAGGGCTTGCTCGATGCGATTCAGCACACCGCCTTTCTTTCCCTGCGGCCGGATCGCGAAGCCGGCCGAAGGCAGGCGATCGACCGGCAGCGAACCGGAGCCGATCTGCGATTTGAGTGCGACGACTTCGGCCGTCACCGGCAGTCCGGCCAGCACGGATTGCAGTATCGGCAGGAGGCGCTCGGCCGCGGCGCGGATCTCCGCTTCGGGCCGGGTCAATTGCCGTACCGCGGTGACGCGCAGGTGCAGCCGGTCGGGATCGCGGTAAAGCGCCAGCACGGCTTCCAGCGCCGCCAGCGTCAGCTTGCCGACGCGCAGGGCGCGCTTCAGGGGATTCTTCTTGATCTTCGCGATGAGGTCGCGGCGGCCCACCAGCAATCCGGCCTGCGGCCCGCCCAGCAACTTGTCGCCGGAGAAGGTGACCAGGTCGGCGCCCGCGGCGATCGCCTCCGCCGGCGTCGGTTCGTGCGGCAGGCCGTAGTCGGCGAGGTCGGCCAGTGTGCCGCTGCCGAGGTCGATGACGAAGGGCAGGCCATGCTTGTGCGCCAGTTCGGCAAGTTCGGCCTCCGGCACCGCATGGGTGAAGCCCTGGATCGCGTAGTTGCTGGCATGCACCTTCATCAGCATCGCCGTGCGCGGGGTGATGGCTTCGACGAAATCCTTGAGGTGGGTGCGGTTGGTGGTGCCGACTTCGACCAGCTTCGCCCCGGCACGACTCATGATGTCGGGCACGCGAAAAGCGCCGCCGATCTCGATCAGCTCGCCGCGCGAGACGACCACCTGCTTCTTCGGCGCCAGGGTGTTGAGCAGCAGGAAGACCGCGGCGGCATTGTTGTTTACCACCGTTGCCGCCTCGGCGCCGGTGAGTTCGCAGAGCAGTTCAGCGACCACGTTGTCGCGGTCGCCGCGGCCGCCCGATTCGATGTCGTACTCCAGCGCGCAGGGATTGCGCGCGGCGGTGACCAGAGCCTGCACGGCTTCCTCGGGCAGCGGTGCGCGGCCGAGGTTGGTGTGCAGCACGGTGCCGGTGAGGTTGAACACCGGGCGCAGCTTGGGTCGTGTTTTCGCCGTGACGCCAGCGCCGACTCTTGCGATCAGCACGGATTCATCCGGCAGCGGCACGTCCTCCCTGAGCGCCGCGCGCGTTGTGGCGAGAACTTCGCGCACGCTGGCGGTGACGACGGCACGGCCGTGGGTGTCGATCAACGGCATCAGCGCCGTGGCGGAGAGCAGGCTATCGACGGAAGGAAGCCGGGAAAGTGGATTCATGATTTCACCCGGACCGGGCAGAAACGAGATGACCAAATTGTAGCGGCTTCGGCGGCTTCGCGGGTCAATCGCTATCGAGCTTGCCGGTCTTGATGCGGGTCATTGCCTCACGCGTGGCGCAGGCACTAGTATCCGTACAATCCCGGCGCGAACCATCCGCGCCGCCATACTACCGGGCTATGCGAGGAGCGGCAAATGAACAAACGGAATTCATCGGCACCATCGAAATGGAGGAAGATGCTGGGCATCGAGGTGAGCCCGGTCAGCCATCGCGAACGGCTGGTGTCGGCGCTTGGCGGCTTCGTCGGCATCTTCGCGGTTTACTGGATCAGCCAAGCCGTGCTCGGCACCGCCGCTTCGCCGATCATGGTGCTGTCGATGGGTTCCACCGCCGCCATGTTGTTCGCCGTGCCGCACGGTGCGCTCTCCCAGCCCTGGCCGCTGCTCGGCGGCCACCTGGTGTCGGGCCTGATCGGCATCGCTTGCCTGCTTTACGTGCCGGACCCGATGCTGGCGGGCAGCCTCGCAACGGGTCTGGCCATCGGTGCCATGCACTACCTGCGTTGCATCCATCCGCCGGCGGGGGCGACGGCGCTGGCGGCCGCGTTGGGCAACGAGTCGGTGCGCGCCATGGGTTTCAGCTTCGTCGCCGCGCCCCTGATGCTCAACGTCCTGATCATTCTGGTCGCCGCGATCGCCTTCAACGCCCTGTTTCCCTGGCGCCGTTACCCGGCTGCCCTGGTGCGTGGCGCAGCGGCGCCAGCGCCGGCCGCTGCCGGCTACGAGGCCATCTCACACGAGGACTTCGTCTACGCGCTGTCGCAACTGGATTCCTTCATCGACATCTCCGAGGAAGACCTGTTGCGCATCTACAGCCTCGCCACCGGTCGGCACCGCGAGATGCTCGCGATGCCGGCGGGCAGCGGCCTCAACCGCGCTGCGCCGCCTTGAAGCTTGAGAAATCCGACTTGCGGTAGTGCTTTTCCGAGACGAAACGATCCAGTAGCAGGGCATCTTCAGCCGA
Source organism: Rhodocyclales bacterium (assembly GCA_021413665.1). Lineage (GTDB taxonomy): Bacteria > Pseudomonadota > Gammaproteobacteria > Burkholderiales > Rhodocyclaceae > Sulfuritalea. Next base: position 3,056 of record JAIOPW010000195.1, read on the forward strand.
CTTCAGGCCGCCGGTCAGGCGCGCGACCTCCTTGCCCTGGCTATCGAGGAAGACCAGCACCGGCCGCAGCTTGCGCGGGTTGTGGCGCTGAATCATGGCATGACGGGGATCCTTGTCATCCAGCTCCAGTTCGCCGAAATCGGCATGGGCGCCGACGTAATGCTTGATGAATTTAGCACTGACTTCAGGCTTGCGCAGCACACTCACGGTGTAGCGGCAGGCCCCTCAGTTCAGGTGATCGCCGAAGTACAGCAGGACATGGTGCTCAGGCATGGCCTTAACCCTCGTTACGGCGGCGATGTCGTCCGCGGTCAGCGGCACCACGCCATCGAGGTGGTCGGCCGCCGCCGGCAGGCTGAAGGCGGTGGCCAGGACAAAAGCAAGCAGGGAAAGCAGGCGTTTCATTGGGGTCTCCTTGGGTTGAGTCGCTTCGACAGGCATATCCACTGACAGTGCGTTTCACAATTTGGTTCCGGATTCGCCGCATCGGACTCTGTCGGCCTTTGCTCTGCGTGACGGGGATTATCCTTGCCCGCCAGCGCCGACTATCTGAATCAGCCGCCCGGCACCAGCAACAGGTTCGGCCCGCTGCGGGCGTAGCCGGCTTCGTCGACAAGGATGTCCAGCGCCAGCGTGGCGAGGTCATCGGCCACCGGGTCAACGGTGTCCTTTTCCGAATAGACGATCTTGAGATAGCTCTTGCAGGACTCGCAGGTTTCGGCACGCACAGCACCGGCCGTCTTGATGTCTTCGCTTTCGAGATGGCGATAGCTGATGCCCTCGTTGGCGTCGCAGGCGCTGCATTTGACGCGCACCAGGTTCCATTCGGTATTGCACAGGGCGCAATGCAGGTAGCGCAGATTGCTGGTCTCGCCGCTGTTGCGCACGACACTGGCGACCGGCAGAAAGCCGCAGCAGGGGCAGACGCCGGGCACGTCTAGCGCGGCGATATCGCTGACGCCGAGGCGTGCCGCGCCTGCCGTCCACAGTACCTGCAGCGCAGCGGCGACATAGGGCAGCAGGGCGGCATCGTCACCATACAGTTCGGTGTGCAGCACTCGTTCGGCCAGTGCCTCGATGCATTCGGCATTGCAGGCGGCGAGGCGGGCCAGATCATTGCGGGCCGGTTCGGGTGCGGCAGGGGAGACGGCGGCAATGATTTGCAGCAGGCTCTGGCGCCAGGCCGGGTCGCGCTGCCAGGACTGGGCCGGCAGCGGCGGCATGCGGTGTTCGCGGGCGCGGGCCAGCTGGGCCGCATCGGGCAGCACCA
>JAIOPW010000196.1 GCA_021413665.1 Rhodocyclales bacterium
TCCGGCAAGCGTCACGCCAGCGGGCTCTATGGGGATGATCCATTGGGGCCGGATCAGCAGATCAATTTCAACCGGCCCGACGCCCGGAGCAAAGGAACTATTCATGCCCTGATTCAACCAGATTTGCCGGCTCCGGACAACCTGCCCGGCCTATCCGCCCATGCTAAAATTGCCCTCTTTTACGCCATCGCCTGCCGCTTGCCGGCCGGGGCAAGCCGAAATGACATCGTTCGCCAAAGAAACCCTGCCGATAAGCCTCGAAGAGGAGATGCGTCACTCATATCTCGATTACGCGATGAGCGTGATCGTCGGGCGGGCATTGCCGGACGTGCGGGACGGCCTCAAACCGGTGCATCGCCGTGTGCTTTTCGCCATGCACGAGCTTTCCAACGACTGGAATCGGGCCTACAAGAAGTCGGCACGCATCGTCGGCGATGTCATCGGTAAATACCATCCGCATGGCGATACCGCGGTCTACGACACCATCGTGCGCATGGCGCAGGATTTTTCGCTGCGCTACATGCTGGTCGACGGGCAGGGCAACTTCGGCTCGGTCGACGGCGACAATGCGGCGGCCATGCGTTACACCGAAGTGCGCATGGCGCGCATCGGGCATGAGCTGCTGATCGACATCGACAAGGAAACCGTCGATTTCGGCCCCAACTACGACGGTTCCGAGCAGGAACCCCTGATTCTTCCGGCGCGCATCCCGAATCTGCTGATCAACGGTTCGTCCGGCATCGCCGTCGGCATGGCGACCAACATCCCGCCGCACAACCTGAACGAGGTGGTGGATGCCTGCCTGGTTCTGCTCGGCAACCCGGACACCACGATCGACGAGCTGATCAACATCATCCCCGCACCTGACTTCCCCACCGCCGGCCTGATTTATGGCGTTTCCGGCGTGCGCGATGGCTACCTTACCGGCCGCGGCCGCGTCATCATGCGCGCGCGCACCCACATCGAGGACCTGCCGCGCAACGGGCGGCAGGCCATCGTGGTCGATGAATTGCCCTATCAGGTCAACAAGAAGACCTTGCAGGAAAAAATCGCCGAACTGGTGCACGAAAAAAAGATCGAGGGCATCGCCCATATCCAGGACGAGTCGGACAAATCGGGCATGCGCCTGGTGATCGAACTGAAGAAGGGTGAAGTGCCCGAGGTGGTGCTGAATCACCTCTACAAGCAGACGCAGTTGCAGGACACTTTCGGCATGAACATGGTGGCGCTGGTCGACGGCCGCCCACGGCTGCTCAACCTCAAGGACATGCTGCAGTGTTTCCTCGCCCACCGGCGCGAGGTGATCACCCGGCGCACGGTGTTCGAACTGCGCAAGGCACGCGAACGCGGCCACATCCTCGAGGGCCTGGCCGTCGCGCTGTCCAACGTCGATGAAATCATCGCCCTGATCAAGGCGGCCCAGACGCCGGCGGAAGCCAAGCGCGGCCTGATGGCCCGCACCTGGCGGTCGGTACTGGTGGAAGGGATGCTGGCCCGCGCATCGGCCGAGTCCTCGCGTCCGGATGGCCTTGGGCCCGAATTCGGCCTCTCCGCTCAAGGCTACCTGCTTTCCGATGCGCAGGCCCAGGCGATCCTCGAACTGCGCCTGCAGCGCCTGACCGGGCTGGAACAGGACAAGATCGTCGCCGAGTACAAGGAGGTGATGGACCAGATCGCCGACCTGCTCGACATCCTGGCCCGGCCTGAACGCATTACCGTAATCATTGGCGAGGAGCTTGCCGCCGTAAAGGCGCAGTTCGGCGACGCGCGGCGTTCCGAAATCATCCTCAGCACGGCCGACATCAATCTGGAAGACCTGATCGTTCGCGAAGACATGGTCGTTACGCTGTCGCATACCGGGTATATCAAGCGTCAGCCACTGGCCGACTACCGCTCCCAGCGGCGGGGCGGCCGCGGCAAGCAGGCGGCGGCGATCAAGGACGACGATTTCGTCGATCGCCTGTTCATCGCCAATACCCACGATTACATCCTCTGTTTTTCCAGCCGCGGTCGCGTCTATTGGCTCAAGGTCTATGAGGCGCCGGAAGGCACCCGCATCTCGCGCGGCAAGCCGATCGTCAATCTTTTCCCGCTCGATGAGGGCGAAAAAATCACTGCCATCCTGCCGGTCAAGGAGTTCGACGAGGAGCATTTCGTATTCATGGCTACGGCCATGGGCACGGTGAAAAAGACTCCCCTGACAAGCTTCGCCAATCCGCGCAAGGCGGGAATCATCGCCGTCGGCCTGGACGACGGCGACCACCTGATCGGCGTCGCGATTACCAACGGCCAATGCGACGTCATGTTGTTCTCGGACTCCGGCAAGGCGGTCCGCTTCGCGGAGGACGACGTGCGTCCGATGGGCCGCGAAGCGCGTGGCGTGCGCGGCATGATGCTGGAAGACGAGCAGAACGTGATTTCCATGCTGGTGGCCGACAGCGAGGACTATTCGGTGCTTACCGCGACGGAAAACGGTTTCGGCAAGCGCACTCCGATCGCCGAATACACCCGCCACGGCCGTGGCACCAAGGGCATGATCGCCATCCAGACCTCGGAGCGAAACGGCAAGGTGGTTGCCGCCGTGCTCGCCGAGCTCGGTGAAACGCGCGAGGAGATCATGCTGATATCAACCGGTGGCGTGCTGATTCGCACCCGGGTTACCGACATTCGCGTCATGAGTCGTTCGACCCAGGGCGTAACGTTGATCAACCTTGACGACGGAACCTACTTGGCCGGTGTCGAGAAGGTCATCGAAACCGAAGATGATGATTCCGGAGCCGAACCGCCGAGCGAGGAGTAGCCGGAAACGGCTTGAGCGTACTTTGCGGAGTTCGAAGAATGGTTTGCATCAGCGACGAATGTATACGGTATTCTGTATTCTTTTCTGCTTTTCCCGCAAATTGACTTAGTCATTATTGGAGGCTGGTTATGGCACGAATTTTCAATTTCAGCGCAGGTCCCGCCGCACTACCCGAAGCCGTACTGAAGCAAGCCACCGACGAATTGCTCGACTGGCACGGCAGCGGCCAGTCGGTCATGGAAATGAGCCATCGCGGCAAGGAATACATGGCCATCCACGCCCAGGCCGAAGCCGACCTGCGCGAGCTGATGGGCATCCCGGCCAACTACAAGGTGCTGTTCCTGCAAGGTGGCGCGACGCTGCAATTCGAAATGATCCCGATGAACCTGTTTGCCGGCAAGGCCAGTGCCGACTACGTGCACACCGGCGAATGGGCCAAGAAGGCGATCAAAGCCGCCAAGGCGTTCGGCAAGGTGAATATCGTCGCCAGCAGCGAAGACGGCAAGTTTGCCTATGCCCCGGCGCAGAAGGACTGGAAGCTCGACAAGGACGCGGCTTACGTTCACTACACCGGCAACGAGACCATCGGCGGCGTGGAATTCCATTGGACCCCCGCGACCGGCGACGTGCCGCTGGTTTGCGACATGTCATCCAACATCCTGTCCAAGCCGGTCGATGTCAGCAAATTCGGCCTGATCTACGCCGGCGCGCAGAAGAACATCGGACCGGCCGGACTGACCATCGTCATCATCCGCGACGACCTGATCGGCAAGGGTGTGCCGGCGCCGCAGACCATGATGGACTACAAGACCCACGCCGAAAACGACTCGATGTACAACACGCCGCCCACCTACGGCATCTACATCGCCGGCCTGGTGTTCCAGTGGCTGAAGCAGCAGGGCGGCCTGTCCGCCATCGAAAAGCAGAACATCGCCAAGGCCAGTCTGCTTTACGATTATCTGGATGCATCAAGTTTTTACGCGAATCCGGTGCGCAAGGAAGACCGTTCGCGCATGAATGTGCCATTCACGCTGAAGGATGCGGCGCTCGACGAAGAATTCCTCAAGGGCGCCAAGGCCAAGGGCATGGCGCAACTCAAGGGACATCGCTCGGTCGGCGGCATGCGGGCGTCGATCTACAACGCCATGCCGGTGGCCGGTGTTGCCGCGCTGGTGGCCTACATGAAGGAATTCGAGGCGAGGTTTGCCAAATGAGCATGACCAAACCGATCAATGTCCTGATCCTCAACCAGATCTCGCAGAACGGCCTCAAACGCCTGCCGGCGGAGCGTTACCATGTCGGCAAGGACGTCGCCGAC
>JAIOPW010000253.1 GCA_021413665.1 Rhodocyclales bacterium
ATGAAATTCATGGAAGAACACCTGGCGACGCATGCGTGGTTTGCCGGCGAGCGGATGACGGTGGCGGATTTCCAGATGAGCTTTGCCGTCGAGGCCGCGCTGTCGCGCGCCGGTGGCGACCGCTTTCCGAACGTGCAGGCCTACCACGCCAAAATGTCAGCCCGCCCCGCCTACCAGCGCGCCATCGCCAAGGGCGGCCCGGTCGTCATGTCGGCCTAGGCCGTGCTCCTGCCGGCTCCTGTTTCGCTTCATTCAAAGGCCACACCATGCACCCGATCCACGACGTGGATGTACTCCTCCTGCTGGCCACCGCGCTGGCTTCCAAGCGGCGGCCGGCGGAGCTCGCCGAAATCATGGCTGCGGCCGACCTGCTGCACGGTTCGATTCCGCTCGATGTCGACATGGCGGCGGCGTTTCTGCGGCTTTCCGGCCAGGACCTGCTGGCCGAGGCGGAGGGCGGCTTCACGCTGACGCCGGCCGCGCTGGAGTTCATGGCCGGCGTGCGCCACAAACGAAAGGCCGAAACGCCGGAGCGCCTGCTCGCCATCAGGCAGGAGCTTGCCGGGTACGCGCCGAAGGCTGAAGGCGTGGCCATCCGGCTGGCGACGGAACGGGTGAGCGCCGCGATTCTTGCGCACCGGACGGCCCGGGCCGAAACATGCTGGTGCCCAGACCCCAGCCCGCCGTGGACAAGGCCGGGCGCCCCGGCCAGTGGCGCAAGCTCGACAGCGGACGCCGCTCGAAGGCTTGAAGCGGGCCGCGGTCAGGCGGCCGAAACCGGCGAGGGATTGACATTTCAGGCCTCATTGAGCAGACTTAAACGGTTGTTTGAAACCATCGTTTATCAAAGGCCTGCCGGCATGGAACCCGATACCCGCTCCCGCATCCTCGACGCCGCCGAAATGCTGCTGGTTCAGCACGGCCTCGACGGCACCACGCTGCGCATGATCACCACCGAGGCAAAGGCCAACCTCGCCGCCGTGAATTACCACTTCGGCTCCAAGGAGGCGCTGATCGAGGCGGTGTTCCGCCGCCGCCTGACCTGGCTCAACGAACAGCGCATCGCCGCGCTCGACGCTTTCGAGGCCGAGGCGAAGGGCGCGCCGCTGAAGCCGCGACGGATCGTCGAAGCCTTTTTCGGTGTCGCGATCCGCATGGCGGCGAACAAGAACGGCGGCCAGACCTTCATGCGCCTCTTGGGCCGCACCTACACCGAGCCGACCGATTTCGTGCGCAGCTTCCTCGCCGAGGAGTACGCCGAAGTCATCGCGCGCTTCAAGGCGGCCTTTTTCAAGGCGCTGCCCGACGTGCCGCAGGAGGAATTCCTCTGGCGCTTCCATTTCATGATGGGCGCCCTGTCCTACGCCATTTCCGGCGCCGATGCGCTGCGCCTGCTGGGGCCCATCGACGACACCGATCCCGAGGCGCTCTACGCCCGGCTGATGAGCTTCCTCATCGGCGGCCTGCGCGCGCCCTTGCCCGACGTGGTTGCCAAACCTGCTGCCAAACCCGCCACAAAGCCGCGCGCCAAGCGCGCCGCCTGACAAAAGGAGAACGCCATGACCTGGTTACTCGTACTCGTCACCACCATAGCCGCCGTACTCGTGTTGCCGCCGCTGCGGCGCACCGTCCTCACCGGCCCCATCTTCGCCATCTACAAGAAGCTGCTGCCAGCCATGTCGCAAACCGAAAAGGAAGCGCTGGAAGCCGGCACCGTCTGGTGGGAGGGTGAACTGTTCTCCGGCAAGCCTGCCTGGCAGACGCTGCTCGACTACCCGCAACCGAAGCTCACCGCCGACGAGCAGTCCTTCCTCGACAACGAGTGCGAGGCACTGTGCGCCATGACCAACGACTGGGACACGACGCAAATCCACCACGACCTGGCGCCCGACGCCTGGGCCTATGTCAAGGACAAGGGCTTCCTCGGCATGATCATCCCGAAGCGCTACGGCGGCCTCGAATTCTCCGCCTACGCGCATTCGGCCGTGGTGCAGAAGCTGTCCACGCGCTGTTCGGCGGCGGCGGTGTCGGTCATGGTGCCCAACTCGCTCGGCCCGGCCGAACTGCTGCTGCACTATGGCACCGAGGCACAGAAGGATTACTACCTGCCGCGCCTGGCGAAGGGCCAGGAAATCCCCGCCTTCGCCCTGACCAACCCCCACGCCGGCTCGGACGCCGCCTCCATCCCCGACCTCGGCATCGTCTGCAAGGGCCAGTGGCAGGGCAGGGAAGTGATCGGCATGCGCGTTACCTGGGACAAGCGTTACATAACCTTGGGCCCGATCTGCACGATTCTGGGTCTGGCTTTCCGTCTGCACGATCCCGACCAGTTGCTCGGCGACGAATCGGATTTGGGCATCACCTGCGCCCTGGTGCCAACCGACCACCCCGGCGTAAACATCGGCCGCCGCCATTTCCCGTTGAATGCCGTGTTCCAGAACGGGCCGAACTCGGGCAAGGATGTCTTCATGCCGCTGGACTGGATCATCGGCGGCCCGGCGATGGCAGGGCAGGGCTGGCGGATGCTGATGGAATGCCTGGCGGCGGGGCGCTCGATCTCGCTGCCCTCAAGCAACACCGGCATGTCAAAGCTCGCGGTGCGCGCCACCGGCGCCTATGCGCGGGTGCGCAGCCAGTTCAAGACCGCCATCGGCCGCTTCGAGGGCATCGAGGAACCGCTGGCGCGCATGGGCGGCAACCTCTACATGATGGATGCCGCACGCACCATGACGGCCGGCGCCATCGACCTCGGCGAAAAGCCCTCGGTGGTCTCGGCCATCGTCAAGTACCACGTCACCGAGCGCACGCGCCAGGTGGTCAATGACGCGATGGACATCCTCGGCGGCAAGGGTATCTGCCTCGGCCCCAACAACTTCATGGGCCGCGCCTACCAGCAGATTCCCGTCGCGATCACGGTCGAGGGCGCCAACATCCTGACCCGCAGCCTGATCATCTTCGGCCAGGGCGCGATCCGCTGCCACCCTTACGTGCTGAAGGAAATGGAAGCCGCGCGCGAACCCGACGCGGCGAAGGGCCTGCGCGACTTCGACAAGGCCTTGTCCAGCCACCTCTGGTTTTCCTGGAGCCGCGGTTTCCGCGCCTGGAGCATGGGCCTCACCGGCTCGCACTTCGGTCCCGCGCCGGCCGGCGTCGCGCCCGAAACCCGCCGCTACTACCAGCAGTTGACGCGCTTTTCGGCGGCCTTTGCCTTCATCTCCGACGTCTCCATGTTCGTCATGGGCGGCGACCTCAAGCGCAAGGAAAAGCTCTCGGCGCGCATGGGCGACATCCTGTCGCTGATGTACCTGTGTTCCGCCACGCTCAAGCGTTACGAGGACGAGGGCCGCCAGGCGGCCGACGCACCGCTGATGCACTGGGCGATCTGGGATGCCATGTTCAAGATGCAGAACGCCTTCGAGGGCGTGATTTCCAACTACCCGAACCGCTTCATCGCCGCCCTGCTGCACTGGTACATCTTCCCGCTCGGCCGGCCCTACGAAGTGCCCTCGGACAAGCTGGGCCACGAAGTGGCGCAGACCCTGATCGAGCCGTCGGCCACGCGCGACCGCCTCACCGCCGGCATGTACGTGCCGCGTGACCCGATGACGGCAATGAGTGATGCCGTCGGCGTCATCGAGCTGGCGCTGGAAGCCACGGTCGCCGCCGAGCCGATCGAGGCGCGCATCCGCGCCGCGCGCAAGCAAGGAAGAGTCGGCGCCGGCGACACGGCGACGATGGCCGCCCATGCCCGCGAAGCGGGCGTTATCACGGCGGAAGAACACGCGCTGCTGCAGCGTCGCACCGTATTGCGCGACCGCGCCATAGCGGTCGACGATTTTCCGCAGGACTTCTCGGTGGAGCAGGTCGTGCCAGCCACACCCGAGCCGCCGGCCAAGACCGAAACCCTGCGCAAGGCGGCGTAAGCATGAGCAAATTTCAACCCGTCCATATCGTCGATGGCGCGCGCTCGCCCTTCCTCAAGTCGCGCAATGTCCCCGGCCCCTTCTCGGCGTCCGACCTCGCCACGATTTCCGGCCGCGCGCTGCTGGCGCGCCAGCCCTTCGCCCCCGAGCAACTCGACGAAGTGATCGTCGGCTGCGCCGGTCCCGGCGTCGACGAGGTGAACATCGGCCGCGTCATCAGTCTGCGCCTCGGCTGCGGCAACAAGGTGCCGGGCTGGACCGTGATGCGCAACTGCGCCTCCGGCATGCAGGCCATCGATTCGGCCATCGCCAACATCCAGAACGGGCGTTCGCAACTGGTGCTGGCCGGCGGTGTCGATGCCCTGTCGCGCACGCCGCTGCTCTATTCGGACAAGATGGTGATGTGGTTCTCGCTGATGGCGCAGGCACGCTCACTCGGCGCAAAACTGGGCATGTTCGCCAAACTGCGTCCGGCGATGCTGCTGACCCCGGTGATCGGCATCGTCAAGGGCCTCACCGATCCGGTCGTGAATCTCATGATGGGCCAGACCGCCGAGAACCTGGCCTGGAAATTTGGCATCTCGCGCCAGCAGATGGACGCATTTTCCGTCGGGAGCCACCAGAAGGTATCGGCGGCGCAGAAGGCCGGCCACTTCGAGGAAATCGTGCCGCTGATCGACGCCAACGGCAAGGTGTATGCCGAGGACGACGGCGTGCGCCACGATTCGAACCTCGCCGGGCTGGCCAAGCTCAAGCCCTTCTTCGATCGAACCTACGGCAAGATCACGCCGGGCAACAGCTCGCAGATCACCGACGGCGCCGCATGGCTGCTGCTGGCATCAAGCGAGGCGGTCGAAAAATACAAGCTGACGCCCATCGGCAAAATCACCGACACGCAATGGGCCGGCCTCGACCCGGCGCAGATGGGCCTCGGCCCGGTGCATGCCGCGACGCCCATCCTGCAGCGCCACGGCCTCGGGCTCAACGACCTCGACTACTGGGAGATCAACGAAGCCTTCGCCGCGCAGGTCATGGGCTGCGTCAAGGCCTGGGAAGACCCGGCTTACTGCAAGCAAGAGCTCGGTCTCGACGCCCCGCTCGGCACGCTCGATCCGGCAAAGCTCAACATCGATGGCGGCGCCATCGCGTTCGGCCATCCGGTCGGCGCCTCGGGGGCGCGCATCGTGCTGCATCTGCTGCACATTTTGCGGCGCGACCATGGTGGCAAACGCAGCAGACACGGCATCGCCACCATCTGCATCGGTGGCGGTCAGGGCGGCGCCGTACTGGTGGAGGCTGTGTGATGACTTACAGACACTGGAAACTCGAACGCGAGACAGGTGACCCAAATGCGAGCGTGGCCTGGGCCATCCTCGATACCGCCGATTCGTCGACCAACACCCTGGGCGCGGCGGTGATGGAGGAACTCAACCTGATCCTCGACGAATGCGAGAAGGACCCGCCCAAGGGACTGATCTTCACGTCGGCCAAGGAAGCCGGCTTCATCGCCGGCGCCAACATCGAGGAATTCACCTCGGCCGATACGCCGGAGAAGGCGCGGGTCATCATCCAGCGCGGCTGGGAC
>JAIOPW010000254.1 GCA_021413665.1 Rhodocyclales bacterium
AAGAGGATGCCGTTGTTGGCGACGATGCCCAGCGGATAACCGTGCAGCCGGGCGAAGCCGGTGACCAGCGTGGTGCCGTAGCGCGACTTGAACTCGTCGAAGCGCGAGCCATCGACGATGCGGGCGATGACTTCGCGCACGTCGTAGGGCTTCTTGGTATCGAAGGGGATCACGCCTCCGAGTTCGGACGGGTCGTAGAGCGGTTCCTCGGGAGTGGCGATATCGAGCGACACGGGCTTCTGCCAGTTGAGGTTGCCGACGATGCGGCGCGCGATGGACAAGGCATGGTGGTCGTTCTCGGCGAGGTGGTCGCAGACGCCGGAGATGCGCGTATGCACGTCGCCGCCGCCGAGGTCTTCGGCGCTGACCACTTCGCCTGTTGCCGCCTTTACCAGCGGCGGGCCGCCGAGGAAGATGGTGCCCTGGTTCTTGACGATGACCGACTCGTCGGACATGGCCGGCATGTAGGCGCCGCCCGCCGTGCAGGAGCCCATGACGATGCCGATCTGCGGGATGCCCAGCGCCGACATGTTGGCCTGGTTGTAGAAAATGCGGCCGAAGTGGTCGCGATCGGGAAACACGTCATCCTGGGTCGGCAGGTTGGCACCGCCCGAGTCGACGAGATAGATGCAGGGCAGGCGGTTCTGTTGCGCGATCTCCTGCGCGCGCAGGTGCTTCTTCACCGTCAGCGGAAAGTAGGAGCCGCCCTTCACCGTGGCGTCGTTGGCGACGATCATGCACTCGACGCCCTGCACCCGGCCGATGCCGGTGACGACCCCGGCCGAGGCGACATCGCCGCTGTACATGCCGTAGGCCGCCAGCGCGGAGAACTCGAGGAAAGGCGCGCCGGGATCGATCAGGGCATTGATGCGTTCGCGCGGCAGCAGTTTGCCGCGCGCCTTGTGCTTGGCCGCCGTCTCCGGCGAACCACCGCCCGAGACGGAAACGGTCTTCTCGCGCAGGTCGGCGACCAGCGCGCTCATCGCCGCCGCGTTGGCTTTGTACTCCTCGCTGCGCGTGTTGAGTTTGGATTTGATGACGGACACTAGAATCCTCCCGTGGCGAGCCACTTCTCGATTTGCGGCAGGCGGTCGGCGCCCCAGAAGGGCTCTCCGTCCACCATGAAATAAGGTGCGCCGAACATGCCTTTGGCAATCGCGGCGTCGGTTTCCCGCTTGAGCCGTTCCTTGATCTCCGGCGTGGCGATGGCGGCGATGTAGGCGTCGCCGTCGATGCCCAGCGTGCCGGCGATTTCCAGCACTACCGGCAACTCGCCGATGTCGCGGCCATTGACCCAGTAGGCGCGGAACACGGCATGGGCGAACTCCCTTGCCTTGTTGCAGTCCTGACCGTGCAGCCAGTAGTAGCCGCGGGCGGCGGCCAGGGTGGTAACCGGAAACCTGGGCGGAAAGGTATAGGGCACGCCGAGGTAGCGCGCCGAACGGTCGAAATCGCGCTTGCTGTACTCGCCCTTGAGCGGCACGTTGACCAGGAAGGGCAGACCAGAGGCCTTGAAGGCGGCACCGAGCATGATCGGACGCCACTTCACCTTGCGCCCGTGCTTCGCCACGAGTTCGTCGATGCGTTCGCTGGCGATGTAGGAATACGGCGAGGAGAAGTCGAACCAGAACTCGACGGGATCTTTCGTATCGCTCATGATTTCTCTCCAATCCCCCATCCGGGCAAGGGATGGCCGGGCATCAATTGGTAGGGGTGCTGCCAGCCGGGCAGGGCGGCGATGCGCGACGACCAGTCGCGGATGTTCGGGTAGTCCTTCCAGTCCACGCCGATTTCCTCGGGCCAGAAAACATAGCCTGCCAGCGAAAAGTCGGCGATGGTGGGACGGCGGCCGACGATCCACTCGCGTCCGGCAAGATGGGCGTCGAGCACCTTCCAGGCATTTTCCGCACGCGTGCGGAACGCCGCAAGCACAGCCGGGCCGGTGGACGGAACGAAGTTGCGCAGGTAGCGCAGCGTTGCTGTGTAGCTGCTGAACTTGTGGTTGTCGAACAGCGTCCAGCGCAGGATCTCGCGCCGTTCCTCGCTGTCCTGCGGGCCGAACTTTCCGAGTGTCTCGGCCAGGTAGTCGAGGATCACGCCGGATTGCGAATAGGTCCGGCCGCGATGTTCGAGCAACGGTACCTCGCCCATCACATTCACCGCGCGGTACTCCGGCGTCTTCGTTTCGCCCTTGAAGAAATCCACGAAGCGCGGCTCCCAGTCGGCACCGGAGAGCGCGAGCATCAATGCCGGCTTGTAGGCATTGCCGGACTGGGCGAAGCAGTGCAGGACGTATTCGGCCATGGACTTTCCTAGGCAGCGAGGGAACGACCAATGACGAGACGCTGGATGTCCGACGCGCCTTCGTATATCTGGCAGACACGGACGTCGCGGTAGATGCGCTCGACCGGAAAGTCACTTACGTAGCCGTAGCCGCCGTGGATCTGGATCGCGTCGGAGCAGACCTTCTCGGCCATCTCTGAGGCGAACAGCTTGGCCATCGAGGCTTCCTTGAGGCAGGGCCGTCCGGCGTCGCGCAGCGCGGCGGCGTGATGAACCATCTGTCGCGCGACTTCGATCTGCGTCGCCATGTCGGCAAGCCGAAAATTCACGGCCTGGTGTTCGAAGATCGGCTTGCCGAAACTCTCGCGTTCATGGGCGTAGTGCAGCGCCGCCTCGAAGGCCGCGCGGGCCATGCCCACGGCCTGGGCCGAAATGCCGATGCGGCCGCCTTCGAGGTTTGAGAGGGCAATCCGGTAGCCCTGTCCTTCGCCGCCGAGCAGGTTCGCGGCCGGGATGCGGCAGTCCTCGAACAGGATCTGCGCCGTGTCCGAGGCATGCTGGCCGAGTTTTTCCTCGACCCGCGCAACGATGTACCCCGGGGTGTCGGCCGGCACGATGAAGGCCGAAATGCCCTTCTTGCCGGCACCCGGATCGGTGACGGCGAAGACCACGGCGACCTGCGCATTCTTGCCCGTGGTGATGAACTGCTTGACGCCGTTGAGCACCCACTGGTCGCCGTCGCGGACTGCCTTGGTGCGGATCGCCGCGGCATCGGAACCGACATGCGGCTCGGTCAGGCAGAAGCAGCCCAGCCATTCGCCGCTGGCGAGCTTCTTGAGATATTTCTCTTTCTGCGTGTCGGTACCGAAGGCATTGATCGGACCGCAGACCACGGAGTTCTGCACGCTGATGATGGTGGACGTGGCGCCATCACCGGCAGCGATTTCCTCCAGCGCGAGAGCCAGCGACACGTAGTCGAGGCCGGCGCCGCCCCATTGCTCGGGTACCACCATGCCGCAAACGCCGAGCTCGCCGAGCTGGCGCAGTTCTTCGCGCGGGAAGTGGGACGTCCGGTCCCACCCGGCAGCCTTGGGCGCGAGCTGTTCGCGCGCGAAATCGCGCAGCACGTCGCGGATCTGTTCCTGTTCCGGACTTAGGATCATTTGTAGTTCTCGTAGTGTTTGCTGCCGGGGATCGGCTCGCCGGAATCGCGCAGGCGCACGGCCTCCTTGTAGCCCTTTTCCTCGGCGTAGTGCTTGAACCACTGGCCCTCGGGCGAATGGCGCGTAATGCCGTCGAACAGCGTTGCGATCATCTGGGTATTGGCCAGACCCATGTTGTCGTAGGCCTGGTTGATCATCAGCTTCTGCATCATGAGCTGGTTCTTCGGCACGCCGGCCATGCGATTGGCCAGCTTCAGCACCGCGTCCTCCAACTCGGCCTCGGGCACGGCGTCGATCACCAGGCCCCACTCCTTCGCGGTCCTGCCGTCGATGGTGTCGCCGGTCAGCAGCATGCGCTTGGCCTTCTCGGCGCCGAGGCGGTAGACCCACATCGCCGTGGTCGGGCAACCCCAGACCCGCGAAGGCATGTAGCCGATCTGCGCGTCCTCGGCCATCACGACGAGGTCGCAGCACAGCGCGATGTCGCTGCCGCCGGCAACGGCGAAGCCCTGCACCTTGCAGATGGTCGGCTTGTGGCTGCGCCAGAGGCTGAAGAAATCGTCGGTGAAACCCTTCATGGTCCGGTAATCGACCATCGGGTCCCAGGGCATGGACTGGGTGCAGGGGGTGTCTACGTCGGCCTCGGCGAAATCCTTGAGGTCGTAGCCGGAGCAGAACGCGCGCCCCGCACCCTGCATGATGATGACGTGGATCGCATCGTCGGCATTGGCGCGATCGACGGCGATCCGGATCTCGCGCGGCATGGCCGGCACGATGGCGTTGAGCCGCTCGGGACGGTTCAGCGTGATGCGCGCGATGCGCCCCTCGGTACTGTAGGTGAGGGTTTGCAGGGTCATGGCAGGTTCAAACGAGTTCGATGCCGACGGCGGTGGCTTCGCCGCCGCCGATGCAGAGACTGGCCACGCCGCGCTTTTTCCCATGCTTCCTGAGCGCGCCGATCAGGGTGACGATGACGCGGGCGCCGGAAGCGCCGATCGGGTGGCCCAGTGCGCAGGCGCCACCATGGACGTTGACCTTGTCATGCGGCAGATTGAGGTCGTGCATCGCCGCCATGGTCACCACGGCGAAGGCTTCGTTGATTTCCCAGAGGTCGACGCTGTCGGTGCTCCAGCCGTTCTTCGCCAGCAGCTTCTTCATGGCGCCCACCGGAGCGGTGGTGAACAGGCCGGGCTCCTGGGCGAAGGTGCTGTGGCCGACGAGGGTGGCGATGGCCTTCGCGCCCAGCCTCGCGGCGGTCGAGGCGCGCATCATGACCAGCACCGCGGCGCCGTCCGAGATCGACGACGAGTTGGCGGCCGTGACCGTGCCGTCCTTGCGGAAGGCCGGCTTGAGGCCTGGAATCTTGTCCAGTTGCGCCTTGAAGGGTTGCTCGTCCTTGTCGACGACAACATCGCCCTTGCGCCCCGACACCGTCACCGGCGCGATCTCCCAGGCGAAGCTGCCGTCCGTATTCGCCTGCTTGGCACGCGTGGTCGAGGCGATGGCAAAGGCGTCCTGTGCCTCGCGGGTGAATTTGTAGCTGCCGGCGCAATCCTCGGCGAAGGTGCCCATCAGGCGGCCTTTGTCATACGCATCTTCCAGGCCGTCGAGGAACATGTGGTCCTTGACCTCGCCGTGGCCGAGGCGGAAGCCGCCGCGCGCCTTGGGCAGCAGGTAGGGCGCATTGGTCATCGACTCCATGCCGCCGGCGACCATGACATCGACGCTGCCCGCCAGCAGCATGTCGTGGGCGTACATCGCCGCGCGCATGCCGGAACCGCACATCTTGTTCACCGTGGTGCAGCCGGCCGCCAGCGGCAGCCCGGCGCCGAGGCTGGCCTGGCGCGCCGGGGCCTGGCCCTGGCCGGCAGGCAGCACGCAGCCCATGATCACTTCATCGACCTGTTCCGGCTTGAGGCCGGCGCGCTCGACGGCCGCCTTGATGGCGACGCTGCCGAGCTGGGCGCAAGTCAGTGCGTTGAAATCGCCTTGAAACCCGCCCATGGGGGTACGAGCGGCGGCAACGATGACGATGGGGTCGGACATGACGCTTCCTTTCAGATCAAGGTAGAGAGTGCGGTGGCGTAGCGTGCGGGGATTTCCTCCGGCGCACTGACGGTGAGTCCCAGGTCGCGCACCAGGCCGTCCTTCAGGCCGTAGATCCAGCCATGGATGGTCAGCCCCTGGCCGCGCTGCCATGCGTCCTGGACGACGACGGTGCGCGCGACGTTGATCACCTGTTCGAGCACGTTGAGCTCGCACAGGCGGTCTTCGCGACGCTTCGGCGGCAGGGCATCGAGCAGCGCCTGGTGGCGGGTATGTACGTCCTGGACGTGGCGCAACCAGAGGTCGGCGAGGCCGACGCGCTGGTGGTTGAGCGCGGCGTGCACACCGCCGCAGCCGTAGTGGCCAACGACCATGATGTGCTTGACCTTGAGCACGTCGATGGCGAACTGGATCACCGAGAGGCAGTTGAGGTCGGTGTGCACCACCACGTTCGCCACATTGCGATGGACGAAGACCTCGCCCGGCAGCAGGCCGACGATCTGGTTGGCCGGCACGCGCGAATCGGAACACCCGATCCAGAGGTATTCCGGCGCCTGCAGGTGCGCGAGCTTCTCGAAATAGCCGGGATCCACTTCCCGCATGTGCTGCGCCCAGGCGCGGTTGAAATCGAACAGATGGTGCAGGCTCTGGTTGTTGATCTGCTCCTCGGACCAGTTTTTCAGGTCGAGGGCAAGGAACTGGGTGCCCTCGACCGGCGTCTGGTAATAGGCCGGCGCCTCGCTGAAGCCGAGTTCGCGGTAGAGCTTCACGGCGATGCGCATCGCCGGCAGCGTGTCGAGCAGGATCTTGCGATAGCCGATGTGGCGTGCAGCGCGGATCGCCGCCAGCGCCAGGTCGCGGCCGACACCGAGGCCGCGAAACGCGGGCTCGACATAGAGACGCTTGAGTTCGCAAACCCCTTCGGCCAGTTGCCGGATGCCGACGCAGCCGGCGCCCTTGCCACCGACCGTAGCGTAGAACAGCCGCCCATCGGGCCCCGCATAGCGCCCCGGCAGGTTGGCCATTTCCTCGTCGAAGTTCTGGTAGGAGAGATCGACGCCGAGCCAGCCGGCGTAGTTGCGAAAGAACTGGCGCACCTGCTCCAGTTCGGCGACATGCTCGGCGCCGAGCACGCATATCGCCGCACCGCCGACGCCGACTTTCACCGTGTCGCTCATGACTTCCAGGGCAGCTCGTAGGCGACGACCAGCTCGCGCGCCTTGTCGGCCGCCGCCGTGGGCAGATGGCTGCTCTTGCGCGTCCGGGTGTCGAGGTGGATGCCGGTCAGCAGCGTGATTGCGGACACCTCACTGGTATCGGCATTGCGCATTTCATGGAAGAAGATGATCTTCTTGTCGGTCACGGCGACCACGCCGGTGCGCACCGCGACAGTGTCGCCGGCATGCAGTTGGCGCTGGTAGCTGATGCGCTGGTCGACCGCTGCCATGCCGCGATAAGTGTCGAGGAGATGCATGGCCTAGAGCGGAAATACCAGGCAGGTGGTCGATGCATGGGCGTAGAGACGGCCCTGGACGTCGACGATGCGCCCTTCGGCGGTCGCCACCTGCTTGCCGGCATGGATCACCTTGCCTTCGGCACGCACCGGGCCGACGCGATCGGTCAGGGCGCGGACGTAGTTCACCTTGAGTTCCAGCGTGGTGTAGCCCTGCCCGGCTTCGAGCGTGGTGTGCACCGCGCAACCGACGCAGGAGTCGAGCAGCGTGGCGTGGAAGCCGCCGTGCACCGAGCCGATCGGGTTGTAGTGACGATGCTCGGGCGTACCCTGGAACACCACGTGGCCCTTGTCGGCACTGATCAGCATGAAGCCCAGCGTATCTGCAATCGGCGGGTAGGGCAGCTCGCCGGCGATCATCTTGCGGAAGATTTCCAGCCCGGAGTACTCGCGCAGGGTCTCCAGCGCCAGCGTACCGACGCTGCCGGCGCTTGCGCGCACGGCGGCTTCCTGCTCGAGCCAATCCTGTGTGTTTGCACTCATGGCGTTCACATGGTCTCGTTGTAGAGCTCGCGCCCGATCAGCATGCGGCGGATCTCGCTGGTACCGGCGCCGATCTCGTACAGCTTGGCGTCGCGCCAGAGGCGGCCCGCCGGGTATTCATTGGTGTAGCCGACGCCGCCCAGTGCCTGGATCGTTTCGCCGGCCATCCAGGTGGCCTTTTCCGCCGAGTAGAGGATGGCGCCGGCGGCGTCCTTGCGCAGGGTGCGCGCATGGTCGCCGCGATCGCAGGCCTTGCCCAGCGCATAGACATAGGCGCGCGTCGCCTGCCAGGTCGAATACATGTCGGCCAGCTTGCCCTGCATCAACTGGAATTCGCCGATGCTCTGTCCGAACTGCTTGCGCTCATGGATGAAGGGCAGCACCACGTCCATGCAGGCGGCCATGATGCCCAGCGGCCCGCCGGAGAGCACGGCGCGTTCGTAGTCGAGGCCCGACATCAACACCCTGGTGCCGTTGCCCTCGCCGCCCAGCACGTTTTCCACCGGCACTTCGCAGTCGTCGAAAAACAGCGGGTAGGTGTTGGAGCCCCGCATGCCGAGCTTGTCGAGGTGCTGGCCCTTGCTGAAACCGGCAAAGCCCTTTTCGACGATGAAGGCGGTCATGCCCCTGGCGCCGGCATCGGCATCGGTCTTGCCATACACCACCAGCGTGTCGGCGTCGCCGCCGTTGGTGATCCACATTTTCGAGCCGTTCAGCAGGTAGCGGTCGCCTTTGCGCTCGGCCTTCAGCTTCATCGAAACCACGTCGGAGCCGGCACCCGGCTCCGACATCGCCAGAGCGCCAACGTGCTCGCCGGAGATGAGTTTGGTCAGGTACTTCTGCTTCTGCGCCTCGCTGCCGTTGCGCCGGATCTGATTGACACAGAGATTGGAATGGGCGCCGTAGGACAGGCCGACCGAAGCCGATGCTCGCGAAATCTCTTCCATGGCGACCATGTGGGCGAGGTAGCCCATGTTGGTGCCGCCATAGGCTTCGTCGGCCGTCATGCCAAGCAGGCCCATGTCACCGAACTTCTGCCACAGGTCGGCCGGGAACAGGTTGTCGCGATCAATCTCGGCGGCGCGCGGCAGGATCTCCTTTTGCGCGAAAGTCCAGACTGCGTCGCGCAGCATGTCGATGTCTTCACCGAGGTCGAAGTTGAGTCCGAGCATGGGTTTCTCCGTGGTGTGGGGCGGGGCCGTCAGGCCTTGCCGTGCATGGTCATGAGGGTTTGCTGCATGGTCGCGCAATGCGTGGCCTTGCCGTTCTTGATGGCGTAAACCTCGCCGCGGGCGATGACGAGGTTCTTGCCGGGTTTCAGCACCTGGCCTTCGGCGACGAGGTATTCACCGTCGGCGGGTGCCAGCAGGTTCAGTTTGAATTCTACGGTCAGCACGTCGGAGCCCTTGGGCATCAGGGTGAGTCCGGCATAGCCGCCGGCGCTGTCGACGATGGTGCTGGTGATGCCGGCGTGGAAGAAGCCGTTCTGCTGGGTCAGGTCGGCGCGAAAGGGCAGGCGGATTTCGCAGTGGCCGGGACTCAACACACCCATTTCGGCGCCGATCAGGCTCATCACGGTCTGCCGGGCAAAGCTGCCGCGAACGTTCGCCTCCCAGTCGGGATTGCGCGGTTCGAAAGGGTTTCTGGCGGGGCGTGCAGTGTGTGGCATTCAAGCTCCTGCAAACAGTATTCGCATCCTAGTTGACGTTGACGTCAACGTCAACTACCTG
>JAIOPW010000255.1 GCA_021413665.1 Rhodocyclales bacterium
CTACTTCGTCACCAGTTTCAAACCGAGGATTCCGGCCACGATCAGGCCGATGCAGACCAGGCGCGCCACCTCGCGAGATTCATTGAACAGCAGCATGCCCAGCAGCGCCGTGCCGACAGCGCCGACTCCGGTCCATACCGCATAGGCGGTTCCCACCGGCAGCGTCTTCAGCGACCAGGCGAGCAGGATCACGGAAGCCGCCATTGCCGCCAGCGTCCATACGCTCGGCACCAGGCGGGTGAAGCCCTCGGTGTATTTGAGGCCGATGGCCCAGGCGATTTCACACAGCCCGGCGACCAGCAAGACCAGCCAGGCGGCCGCAGGGCTCAGTGTCGACATGATCGCCGTCTCGCCATCCGGTACGGCGAGGAGAGGGCTTTTTGCTCGACCGCCTTGTAACGCAGGGGTTTCATCAGCGCCGACTCTTAGCGGAGCTGTCCGCTCAGCCGGCGGCGAAGATCGCGTCGGCCGCGGCGATGGTCGCCGCGATGTCGGCATCGCTATGCGCCGCCGAGACAAAGCCGGCCTCGAAAGCCGAGGGCGCAAGATAGACGCCGGCATCGAGCATGGCATGGAAGAAGCGGTTGAAGGCTTCCTTGTCGCTGGCCATCACTTCGGCATAGGAGGACGGCGGCATGGCGGCGAAATACACACCGAACATGCCGCCCACGGACTGCGCCGAAAACGTCACGCCGCGCTTCTTCGCGACTGCGGAAAGCCCGTCGACCAGCGCCCTGGTCTTCGCCGTCAGGGCTTCGTAGAAACCCGGCGCAGCGATCTTCTTCAAGGTCGCGAGGCCCGCCGCCACCGACAGCGGATTGCCCGAGAGGGTGCCGGCCTGGTAAACCGGGCCCAGCGGCGCGATCTGCTCCATGATCTCGCGGCGACCGCCGAAAGCGCCCAGCGGCATGCCACCGCCGACCACCTTGCCGAAGGTCGACAAGTCGGGCGTGATGCCGTACAGGCCCTGGGCGGAACCGGGACCGACACGGAAACCGGTCATCACCTCGTCGAAGATCAGCACCGCGCCATGCTGCGTGCACAGCTCGCGCATCGCGGCGAGGAATTCGGGCTTGGGCGCGATCAGGTTCATGTTGCCGGCCACCGGTTCGACGATGACGCAGGCAATGGTCTTGCCATGCCTGGCGAAGGCATCCGTCAGACCCTGCGCGTCGTTGTAGTCGAGTACCAGGGTGTGCTGCGCGAGATCGGCCGGCACGCCGGCGGATGACGGGTTGCCGAAAGTCAGCAGCCCGGATCCGGCCTTGACCAGGAGGCTGTCACCGTGACCGTGGTAACAGCCCTCGAACTTGACGATGGCGTCGCGCCCGGTGAAGCCGCGCGCCAGGCGAATCGCGCTCATCGTGGCCTCCGTGCCGGACGAGACCAGGCGCACCATGTCCATGCTCGGCACGCGCTGCACCAGCAGTTCGGCCAGTTCGACCTCGCCTTCCGTCGGCGCACCGAAGGTAAGTCCCTTCGTCGCCGTCTCCTGCACGGCGCGCACGGTGTCGGCATCGGCATGGCCGAGGATCAGCGGGCCCCAGGATCCGACGTAGTCGAGATAAGACTTGCCGTCAGCGTCCCAGACGCGGGCCCCTTCGCCACGGGCAAAGAAACAGGGGGTGCCGCCCACCGAACGGAAGGCGCGCACCGGCGAATTGACGCCACCGGGAATGGTTTTCCGGGCGCGGGAGAAGAGTTCTTCGTTACGGGTCATGGCTTCATCCTGGAGTCCGGCGAGTTGAACAACTGCTGATAGGCTTGTGCGCGCGCCTTGATGTCCATCGCATCGAACAAATCGCTGACCACTGCCAGCATGTCGGCGCCGGCGGCGATCACCTGCGGTGCGTTGTCGAGCGTAATGCCGCCGATGGCGGCGACCGGCAGGCCGAAACGCCGTTTTGCTTCGCCCAGCAGTTCCAGCGGCGCGCGCACCGCCGCCGGCGTGGTGCGCGAGGAAAACATGCTGCCGAAGGCGATGTAGTCGGCGCCGGCAGCGGCAGCTTCTTCGGCCAGGACGAGTTCGTTGTAGCAGGAGACGCCGAGAATGCGCTTCGACCCCAGCGCATCGCGCGCGGCGGACAGCGATCCGCCCGGCGCATCGTCACGCCCGAGATGGGCGCCGTCGGCGCCAATCTCCACCGCCAGCCAGACGTCGTCATTGATGATCAGCTTCGCCCCCGCCGCACGGCAGATGCGCAACATCTCCGCCGCCTGGGCGCGGCGCAGCGGGCGCGACGCCAGCTTGTTGCGATACTGGACGAAGGGCGCGCCGCCATCGAGTGCCGCCTTCACCAGCGCCGACAGTCGCGGCAGCAGCGGATCATCGAGGGTAACGGCACAGAGGCCCGCAAGCTTCATGTCGAAACATCCGTTTCTTCATCCTCGTCCCGCGACCAGAACAGGCGGTCGGGAATGAACTGCCCCATGCCCGGACGAAAGCCGGCGGCCAGCGTGCGCCAGGTGTACTCCTGGGCGCCCATGACGGCCTCGGCCATATCCACTCCGCTCGCCAGGTGGGCGGCAATGGCGGACGCAAGCGTGCAGCCGGAGCCATGGTAGCTGCCCGGCAGCCGATCCCAGCGATCGGTGCGCACCGCGCCGTGGCTTCCGTACAAGATGTTGATGACTTGCGGGGTGCCCTCATGGGTACCCGTCACCAGCACGTACTCGCATCCGGCATCGATCAGGCGGCGGGCGCATCCGGCAAGGTCGGACCCGGCTCGGGAATCGTCTCCCATCTCCTGCGCCAGACGCCGGGCTTCGAGGCTGTTGGGTGTCAGCAGCGTGGTCTGCGGCAGCAGCAAGCCGATCATGGCCTCGATCATTTCCTCGTCGGCGAACTGGTCGCCGCGCCCAGACGCCAACACCGGATCGAGTACCACGGGAATGTCGGGGTAGTCCGAAATCACCTCGGCGATCGCGGCAATGACCTCGACGCTGCCCAGCATGCCCAGCTTGAACGCCGCCACGGGCATGTCCTCAAGCAGTGCGCGGGCCTGGTCGGCCACCCATGCGGCGTCGATCGGCAACACGGCCTCGACGCCGGCAGTGTCCTGCACGGTAATCGCGGTCACGACCGAAAGCGGGTGGCAGCCGAGACTGGCCAGGGTCAGGATGTCGGCCTGCAGTCCGGCGCCCCCTGTCGGATCGGAGGCGGCAAAACTCAGCACGATGGGCGGTGACGGGTTGGCGGCAAGAGCAACGGTCATGAATGTCCCGGCCCGGCCCCTGCATCCCGGGCGGCGAGCGGCTTGTTGAGTTGGTATTCTGCAATTCTATCCGAAGGGATACCGCCCCCGGCGCGAGCGCCGCCGACCCGGCCTACGGACCGGCAACGAAAGCGGTACGCGCAAGAAAGCCGTCGAAATGGTCCAAATCTAAGTATGATTGGCGCCAGCAACACTTAAGCTCGGTGGAATTGATAACGAAAGAGCCGACGGGGAGATATGGAAAGGTATGCGCTTGTGGCCTGCAAGGCTTTCCGCGTGGTTTCATTCTTCGTTCGCGGCTGCATTGATTGAACCCAGAATCCGGCATGAAATAACGTGAGCGAGTTACTTGAGCTTTCCGGCATCACGGTAATGGTGATCGATGATTCGAACACCATCCGCAAGACCGCCGAAATTTTCCTGCGCCAGGCCGGTGCCCAGGTCGTGCTGGCCGAAGATGGCTTCGACGCGCTGGCCAAGATCAACGATCACCAGCCCAACGTTGTGTTCTGCGACATCCTGATGCCGCGCCTCGATGGCTACCAGACCTGCGCCCTGATCAAGAAGAACGCCAAGTTCGCTTCCACGCCGGTGATCATGCTTTCCTCCAAGGACGGACTTTTCGACCGCGCACGCGGGCGCATGGTTGGTTCCGACGAATACCTTACCAAGCCGTTCACCAAGGACGGCCTCCTGAAAACCGTTGCCGCACACGCCGTGCGCCCCTGACCGGGTTTCTCCCAAATACTTACGAGCCAGCCGCCATGCCCATCAAGACTGTTCTGATCATCGACGACTCCCCCACCGAACGCCACATACTGAGCCAGTTGCTGCTGAGCGGCGGCTACGAGGTCAGTACCGCCGAAAGCGGTGAAGAGGGCATCGAGCGGGCCAAACAGATCAAGCCGGACTTGATCCTGATGGATGTCGTGATGCCGGGCACCAATGGCTTTCAGGCTACCCGTGCGCTGTCGAGGGACGAGGCGACCAAGAGCATTCCCGTGATCATCTGCACCACCAAGGATCAGGAGACCGACAAGGTCTGGGGCATGCGCCAGGGCGCCCAGGATTACGTGACCAAGCCGGTGGATGGCCCAGCCCTGCTGGCCAAGATCGCCGCGCTGGGCTAAAAGACCATGGCCAAGCGCATCAGTCTGCGCGAATTCCAGCAAAGCCTTTCGGAGCGCCTGGTTTCGGCAAGGCGCGGAGAAGGCGGCCACACCCTGCTCGGTGTCGAGTCCGGTGCCGACGATCTCCCCGGCGGCAGCCACTGGCTAATCGACCTGGCGGATTCGGGAGAGGTGGTGCCCTTGCCGCAACTCACGCCGGCGCCCCTGACCAAGCCCTGGTTTTCAGGCATCGCCAACATCCGCGGCGTGCTTTACAGCGTAGTCGATTTTGCGGCCTGGCGCGGCGGCGCGCCCACCCCGATCAACGCGCAGTCGCGCCTGCTGCTGATCGGCGCACGACACGGCATCAACAGCGCGCTGCTTGTACGTCGCGCTCTAGGGCTGCGTCCCCAGTTGCAGATGCATGCGAGCGGCGAGGCCACCACAGCCGGCGACCGCGATGCCCCGAAGCAAATCTCCTCGGGGGATACGGCGCCCTGGCTCGGCGGACGCTTCACTGACGCGCAGGACCAGGCCTGGACCCAGTTGCGCATCCCGGCACTGCTGGCCGACCCCAACTACCTCGATATCGCTCTCTGAGCGTTCCGGAAAGGACACCCCATGGCCTTCAAGCTTCCCTTCAGTTTGCCCAAATTTGACCGCCGCGGCCAGGCGTCGCCCGAGACCGGCGAAATACCCAGGGAGAACCGCCGCAGCCAGGGCAAGCTGCCCTTGATCGGCAATTTCGACATCGAGACGCAGTTCCGGATTCTCGGCACCGTGTTCCTGATCAGCTTGCTGATCGCCATCGCGGCAATCTTCATGCAAAACCAGGCGACCAGCCGGGGCATCACCTACCTCTCCGTCGCCGGCCAGATCGGTCCGCTGACCCAGCAGATTCCGAAGGCGGCACTCTCCGCCATGCAGGGACAGAAGGAAGGCTTCACCGAACTGCGGGACGCCCGCGACAACTTCGGCAACCTGCTCGAGCGTCTGGTCGAAGGCGGCGAGATAAGGGGCATCAAGGTGTCTGCCACCAGTCTCCAGGCGAGGCCTGCGCTTGACGCCCTGCGCGAGGCCTGGAGCAAGCAGAACGACATCATCAACCTGATACTGGCGCAGGAGAACCGCTTCACCGCGATCGGCAATCTCGCCAGGGAATCCCTGCTGCGGGGCCAGGCAATGGCCGATGCCGCCAGCACCGGCAGCGCCAAGCTGCCCTATCTGACCGAGCGCATCCTGCGTGCATCGACGCAACTGGCGTCGTCGTCCGGCTTCGACGAGGCGATGGCCGCGCAACTGGCCAAGGATATCGCTGCCGCGCAGGAACTGGTCCCCGCCGAATCCACCCTGGGCAAGAGCCTGAGCGCCATGCAGCCGGCGGTCGCCAGCCTGTCCGGCGACCTCAAGCCGCTGGTGAAGGCGCGCAGCGCCAGTGCCAGCTTGCAGTCAGGCTGGCGCGCAATGGCAACGAATACCGAGAATCTGATCAAGGCCTACGAAAAGGAAATCGGCGAACAGGACGTCGCTTCCTTTTCGGCGGCGATTTTCGGCTCGCTTGCCTTGGTGATGCTGGTTCTCATGGTCAAGGCTTTCAACGACGAAGGCACCCGCCGCGGCAACGAAGCCGACCACCAGCGCCGCATGGCGGAAGCCGCCTCGGATGCGACGCAGGGCGCCATTCTTCGCCTGATGAACGAAATGGGCGACCTCGCCGACGGCGACCTGACCATCCGCGCCACCGTATCCGAAGACATCACCGGCGCCATCGCCGACTCGGTGAACTACACCGTGGAAGAACTCGCCGTGCTGGTACGCCGCATCAACGACGCGGCCGAGCGCGTAACCCGCGCCTCGAACGCCGCGCAAAGCACCTCCAACGACCTGCTCTCGGCCACCAAGGTGCAGTCGGCCGAAATCCAGAATGCCAACGCGGCGGTTCTTGAAATGGCGACCTCGATGAAGACGGTATCGTCCTCGGCGCTGGAATCCGCCCGTGTGGCGCACGCGTCGCTGGAGGCCGCGCAGAAGGGCGCGGTGGCAGTGTCGAACTCGATTTCGGGCATGAACGAAATCCGCAGCCAGATCCAGGAAACCTCGAAGCGGATCAAGCGGCTCGGCGAATCCTCGCAGGAGATCGGTGAAATCGTCGAACTGATTTCCGACATTACCGAACAAACCAACGTGCTGGCCTTGAACGCCGCCATCCAGGCCGCCTCGGCTGGCGAAGCGGGACGGGGCTTCTCGGTGGTTGCCGAGGAAGTGCAGCGACTGGCCGAGCGTTCCGGCGAGGCGACCAAGCAG
>JAIOPW010000256.1 GCA_021413665.1 Rhodocyclales bacterium
GCCAATGGCCAAATCAGCGGCGGGCAAGGTCGGCCAGCGTGTTGGCAAGGCGCACGTAGTCGGCCACGGCGATGTCTTCGGCGCGCGCGGTGGGCGCAATGCCGAGCGCAGCGAGATCGGTCTCGTTGATGAACTCGCGCAGCGTGTTGCGCAGCATCTTGCGTCGCTGCGAGAATGCCGCGGTGACCACCCGGGCGAACAAGGTCGGGTCTTTCGCCGTTACCTGCCCGCGCAGAGAAATTCCAGGTATGCCGAGCGCGCCGGCATCTATTTTTGGGCCTGTCATACGCGGGATCATGCGCACGATGGCGGAGTCGACCTTCGGCGCGGGATTAAACGCGCCGGGCGGTACGACGAACATGCGCTCCATGTAATAGTGATACTGCAGCATTACCGACAGGCGCCCAAAGTCCTTGCTGCCGGGTTCGGCCACCATGCGATCGACCACCTCCTTCTGCAGCATGAAGTGCATGTCATGCACCAGGGGCGCATACGCAACCATGTGGAACAGCAGCGGACTGGAGATGTTGTAGGGCAGATTGCCGGCGATCTTCAGCGGTCCGCCTCCCTTCAGCGCGCGAAAGTCGAATTCGAGCGCGTCGCCTTCGTGGATGGTCAACCGCTCGGGTGGAAAGCGGCTGGCCAGCCGCGCGATGAGGTCGCGATCGATCTCGACCACGTGCAGATGGTCGATGCGTTCCAGCAGTGGTTCGGTAAGCGCCCCCAGACCCGGTCCGATTTCCACTACCGTGTCACCCGCCCGCGGCCCGATGGCGTCGACGATCTTGCGAATGATCCCCGGCGCGACCAGGAAGTTCTGGCCAAACCGCTTGCGCGCGACGTGACCCCGCAGCCCTGCCCGCCCTTCCTTCACGCGCCGCGCCTGCGCAATGCCATGTCTATCGCAGCGTCGACCGCAGCAAAGAGGCTCGTCGCCGAGGCCCTGCCCGTGCCGGCGAGATCGAGCGCCGTGCCGTGGTCGACGGAAGTGCGGATGACGGGCAAGCCGAGCGTGACATTGATACCCTCGTCAAACGCCGCATATTTCAGCACCGCAAGACCCTGATCGTGATACATCGCCAGTTGCGCGTCGGACCCGGCCAGGACATTCCTTGTGAACAGCGTATCCGCCGGCAAGGGACCGACCAGATCCATTCCGTCGGCGCGCAGCCGGTCGAGTACCGGGGTGATGACTTCAATTTCCTCGCGGCCCATGTAACCCCCTTCGCCGGCGTGCGGATTGAGCCCCGCAACAAGGATGCGCGGCCGGGAGATGCCGAACCGGGTCTGCATGTCCGCGTGGAGGATGCGAATCGTTATTTCGAGGTCATCGCGAGTGATGGCGGCGGGAACATCCTTCAGTGCCAGATGCGTCGTGGCAAGCGCAACGCGCAAGCCCGCGCCGGCAAGCATCATCACCACGCGCGGCGTCGCCGTATGCTCGGCCAGATACTCGGTATGGCCGCTGAAAGCGATCCCGGCGTCATTGATGACGCCCTTATGCACCGGCGCCGTGACCATGGCCGCATATGCGCCCGAGCGGCAACCGGCCAGGGCCGCGTCGAGCAACCGCAGCACGTACGGCGCGTTTCGCGCATCGAGACGCCCGCTGGTGCAAGGCACAACGAGCGGAACGTGGACGATGTCGAGAGCCCCCGCGTCAAGATCGAGTGCCGCAGCTCGCTGCTCCAGAAGCTGGCAATCGCCAAGAATGACCAACCGCGCCGGGCAGGTGCGTCCCGCCAGCCGCAGACAGATGTCCGGACCGATGCCGGCGGGTTCGCCCGAGGTGACCGCGATCACCGGGGGCGCGGAGCCGTTAGCGATCTTCGCCGCGGTATTCGACATAGGCGCGGTCGCGCATCTGCCGGACCCAGTCCTGGTAAGCCTCATCCGACTTGCGCTCGCGTAGCACCTGACGCGCGGCAAGCCGCTGGCGTTCCGCCGTCGCGTCTTCGGTGCGACGTTCCAGCACCTGGATCAGGTGAAAACCGAAAGGGGATTGCACCGGCTCGCTGGTCTGATTCAGCTTGAGTGCGTCCATCGCCTTTTCGAAGTCGGGAACGGTGTCTCCCTGATACAGCCAACCGAGATCACCGCCCTTTGCCGCGGACAGGTCGTTGGAATGCAGGCGTGCCAAGTCGGCAAAATCAGCGCCGTTGTCGAGTCGCTCCTTGAGCGCCACCAGTTTGCGCCTCGCCTCGGCTTCGGAAACGATTTCGTTGACCTTGATCAGGATATGCCGGGCGCGGGTCTGCTTCAGCGCAACGGCCCCCTTGGGGCTCGTGGCGCCGGTTCTGGCGATGAGCATGACGATGTGGAAGCCGGCCGGACTGCGCAGGATATCGCTGACTTCACCCGGCTTGAGATTCTTCACGGCATCGGCGTACAGTGCCGGCAGGCTGTCGAGCGGCCGCGCGCCCATGGCGCCACCGGAGAGGCCATCGGGCGCATCGGAATGGCTGGCGGCAACCTTGGCAAAGTTTTCGCCGCGACGGATCTGGTCGAGCGCCGCTTGCGCTCGAGCGCCGATCCTCATCAACTGGTCGGGAGAGGCCTGTTCCGGAACCCGCAGGACAATGTGCGCGGTCTGCACTTCGATATTGCCGGCACTGCCACCCTGATCCGGATTCGCCAGGTAGTTGTCGATCTCGCCGTCGGAGACAATGATGCGGCTTTCCACCTCCCGATCACGCACGCGCGACAGCAGTATCTCGTCGCGAATCTCCTCGCGGAACTTGACCCAGGCGACACCGTCCCGTTCCAGCGCAGCGCGGAAATCCTGCAATGAGAGGCGATTGCCGTCCGCGATCCGCCGCATTGCCGCGTCGAGTTCGATGTCGGATATTCGCAACCCGGTTTCCCTCGCGAACTGCAGTTGCACACGATCGGTGATCATGCGGTCGAGAAGTTGCCGTTCGAGTACCTCGCGTGGCGGCAACTGCACATTCTGTCCGCGCAACTGGCGCTCGACGGTGGCAAGGCGGGCGCGCAGTTCAAAAGCGGTAATTGCCTCATCGTTTACCACGGCAATGATGCGATCCACCTCGACCGGCTGGGCGCGCCGCGTCTGCGCGTACGCCGGCACGGACAACAGAAAAGAGAGCAGAAAAATCGGCAGAAGACGAAAAGTCATGGCGTGGTGAGCGGGTTCTCGGTGGATTGCTGGTTGATCACTCCATAGCCGGGAACATTGCGTCGAAGTATGTCAAGTGGATTGGACCCGACTTTCGCGAAACCGTTCAACTCCAGCTGGAAGAAAAGCGCGGTGTTCGACAGCTGGGTCTGGGTGGCAAGACGCTGAAACACCACGCGCCCGACCCAGCAACCGCCGTCGTATTCCAGACCGGCGACGGACTCGACCATGCGCCGGTCCTTGGTTGAATAGTTGAACCGGCCTACCGCATGCCAGCCGCCGAAAAGCGGCCATTGCCCGGAGACGTCGAGTTGGGCGAGCTGATCGCGTGTGTAGCGATAACCGGCATTCAGCACCTTGCCTGCTTCCGGTTGGTAGCGGCCACCGATATTGAGGCGCTCCATCCGGTTCAGGCGCGGGTTGTACTGGACACCCACGTCGGCATACGTCTTCGGCAGAATGCGCCCGGAGAGCGCGCCGAGGAAATCGGTCTGGCGATCGCTGCGCAGCACTTCTCCCGGCAGGCCTACGTTTTGCGTGCTGAAATAAAAGCGCTGGCCGAAGGCGGCGCGAATGATTTCCTCGCCGGTCAGGGGGTCCAGCAACCGGGAGGTAAGCATGGCCGTTGCCTGATTGGCATCGCCGATTCGGTCGCCGCCGCTGTAACGATTCTCACCGAAGATCTGGGCAAAGTTGAAGTCGGAAATGCCCGTATCGAATACCGGAATCAGGCTCTGGTCGCGCACCGGAACGTACAGGTAATAGAGACGGGGCTCCAGCGTCTGCGTCAGAGTCGGGCCGAACCAGTTGACCTCGCGTTCGAACGTGACGCCCGAATCCACGCTGAAGATCGGCACGTTGCGAGTCAGCTTGTCGGGCGTGCCCGCGACCTGGCGGTCAAGGTTGTAGCGTGTCGAATGCAGGCCGATTTTCGGCGTGAGACTCAGCACCTCGGTCTGCAGGGGAAGGGAAACCTGCGGATAAAGCGTAAAGCGTCGCCCCTGGACCAGTGTCGGGTTGCGGAAGTTGACGTGTTCGCCGCTGAAGGCAAAACTCATCCCCAGCGGCAGGTCTCCGCGATTGGCGGTGACGGTCAGTTGCGGCAAGCGCCGGTAGGGCTCGGTTACGGGAGGCAGGGAAGGATCCTGGAGCGTCTGATAGCTCTGCGCCAGCAGGTTGGCCGACCACCACGTGCCGCCGTAACTGAGCGTACCCTGGCGTAGCAGGTTGGTCTGGGCAATCACCGACGAGCCGCTGGAAAGATCGGTGAAGAAGGTGTCGTCGGACACACCGTTCAGCGCCAGTGTTCCGGAAAAACCATGGCCAAGGTTTTGACTGTGCGCCAACGAATAGGAAGACCGCCGCCGATGCTCTATCCTGTCCTCGGGAAGATATTGGCCCTGCATGGTGCCGCTGTAGTTCGGCTGCATATAGCGGTACTCGCCATTCCACAGGGTACCCCGCTTGGCCATGAACCGCGGCGCAATCGTCGCATCCATGTTCTGTGCGATGTTCCAGTAGACCGGCTGGGTATATTCGATGCCGCCGCGACTGGTGGAGCCGAAGGTTGGCGTCAGCAGCCCGCTTTTGCGCTCATTGTTCAACGAGAAGCTCATCCAGGGCGAATAGAGTATCGGCATGCCCTTGAAGTACAGCGTGGCGTTGCGCGCCGTTCCCGTTTCGTCATCGTAATCGAGGCGCAGATCGGTGGTGCGCGCAAACCAGTCGGGATCGTGTCCCGCAACAGGGGTGCAGGTGCTGTAGGTGGCATCGGTGAGCCGGTACTTGCCTTCGCCCTCGAACTCCATTCGCGTAGCGGCGCCCCGCCCGGTGGTCAGATGGGCCGATGCGCGCTCTTCGGTTCCGGTCCAGAGCGTCGCCGCGGAACCGGTCTTGATGCGGCGAATGCTGTATTCAGGCTGCTCGAAGAAGCCGGTGCTGTCATCCATCTTCATCCGCATCTTCGGGCCATGCACACGGTCGCCATCGCGGGAGAGGCGGACATTGCCTTCAGCCTCCATCTCATCCGCACCCTGCCAGTAGGTCAGTCGATCGCTCTGGAGGATCGAGTTCCGCTTTCGCAACTCCACATTGCCGTCGGCGACCACCTCAACGTCGTTCTTGCCGGCGATATGATCGGCGGCAATGAAGGTCGGCAGCGTCTCTCCCGTTCGCTTGAGATGGGGCATGACCCCGGCACTGCGCTGAAGCGTGGGCTCCGGCAGCTCACCCGCAGCGACATGAGCCGAGTAG
>JAIOPW010000424.1 GCA_021413665.1 Rhodocyclales bacterium
GGTGTTTTCTTTCCGGGATTGATGCGACAGATGATTCAGGTTTCAAGGGAGAGATTATCCTAGAGCAGGCTTCTTGTCCTGCTGTGCTTGTTGCTGGGTCAGCCGGCAGCCCGCCGCACACAGTCGATATAGGCGTCGCCACCGGGCGGCGCCCTGTCGCGCTGGGCGCGCCAGATCATCTCCCCGAGGCATTCGAGCACCGCGTGCAGCGACTCGTGGCGGTCGCCGCGGCGGCTTTGCAGCAGGGTGAAGGCGGCGCGGATGCCCGGCGGCTGGTCGATGGAGAGCTGTTCCTCGATGGTCAGGTGCAGCGACAGGTGCAGGAAGGGGTTGGTCTCGCCTTGCTCCGGTGTCCATTCACGGGTCAGCGCGTCCTCGGCTTCGAGCAGGGCGTGGTATTCGGGATGCAGTTCGACGAGGTCGGCTGCCAGCGTGTCCATCGGCGTGCCGGGCAGCCGGTTGCGGCGCTTGGCCCAGGCATCGATCAGGAATTGGCGGGCCTGGTCGCGGCTGGGATTAAACATTCTTCTCTTTGAAGGCGCAGAGGTCGAAGACGTTGCAATGCACGCAATTCGGCGAGCGCGCCTTGCAGGTGTAGCGTCCGTGCAGGATCAGCCAGTGGTGGGCGTGCAGGCGAAATTCAGCGGGCACTGCTTTCATCAACTTCTGTTCGACCGCCTCGACGGTCTTGCCCGGCGCCAGTCCGGTGCGGTTGCCGACGCGAAAAATGTGTGTGTCGACTGCGATGGTGGGTTCGTGAAAAGCGATGTTCAGCACGACATTGGCTGTTTTGCGGCCGACGCCGGGCAGGGCTTCGAGCGCGGCGCGGTCGTGCGGGACTTCACCGCCGTGGCGTTCCAGCAGCAGGCGCGAGAGGGCGGCGACGTTCTTCGCCTTGGTGCGATAGAGGCCGATGGTCTGGATGTATTCCGCGAGGCCCTCTTCACCGAGTGCGGCGATGGCCCGTGGCGTCGGATGGGCGCGGAACAACGGCCGCGTGGCGCGATTGACACCTTTGTCGGTGGCCTGCGCGGAAAGCACCACTGCCACCAGCAACTGGTAGTTCGTGGCGTATTCGAGTTCGCCTTTTGGTTCCGGGTTTGCCGCGGCGAGGCGGCTGAAGAACTCGTGAACCTTTTTTGGGCTCATGCCGGTGCGGAAGTGGTCTGATCTACCTGGTGATGAATGCGCTGTTCGCGCATGCGCTGGTTGGCGCGCGCATCGAGCCAGTTGCGGCCGGCGATCAGCAGGCCGAGGACGAAGAAGGCGCCGGGCGGCAACATGGCGATCAGGAAGCCCGGATATTCCACCGGCAATATCTGGAACCCGGACAGCGTCGGGAAGACCATCTCGATGCCGGAAAACAGCGTGCCCTGACCGATCAGTTCGCGCACCGCGCCGAGCAGCGCGATGACCCAGACGAAGCCGATGCCCATCATCAGGCCGTCCAGC
>JAIOPW010000425.1 GCA_021413665.1 Rhodocyclales bacterium
TCCTCGGCTGGGCGCTGATCGCGAACAACGAGCAAGCAGCCGAGATCATCAATCTGGCAGGGCGCCAGCGCATGCTTTCGCAGCGCATGGCCATGTATCTGGCGCTACAGGCGCACGAGGCGGACCGATACCGGCAACACTATTTCCTCGACGCGACCCGCGCCGCGGCAAACGACTTCGAAGCGGCGCACGCGAGGCTCGCGGCAAGTGCCAGGACGCGCGGCCCGGGCTCGGCGATCCACTCGCTGTATTTTGGTCCCGACGGTAGCGTCGACGCCAACTCCCGGCGTTTTCTCGCACAGGTCAGGGTGCTCGTCGCCACCTCCGCCCGGATGCAGGCAACTGACCATGGTGGACTCGCGGCGGTG
Organism: Rhodocyclales bacterium; assembly: GCA_021413665.1. GTDB lineage: Bacteria > Pseudomonadota > Gammaproteobacteria > Burkholderiales > Rhodocyclaceae > Sulfuritalea. The sequence goes on from JAIOPW010000425.1 coordinate 369, forward strand.
ATGTCCTCGGCCGACAACGGCATGATCCGGGAGCTGCACGAAGCCGCCGCGCTGTTCCAACGGGATGCGGAGCAAAAAATTGAGCTCATGCTGCGCCTGCTGCAGCTATCGACGATCCTCATTGCGGGCCTCGTGATCTTCGTTCGGTTTCGCGTGTTCCTTCCGGTCGCCCGCAGGCTCACGGATGACGTCGCCGTCCGTGATCAGGTGGAGCAGGAGCTGAGGGAAAGCGAGGCGCGCTTCAAGGCGTTTTCCGAATCGACGTCGGACTGGTTCTGGCAAACCGATGCCGAGGACCGCTTCGCCTGGTTCGAAGACGGCAGAAATTCCCAGGTTCCGATCGACCATGCCACGGTGCTGGGCAGGACGCGGATGGAATGCCTTCCGGCGGTGGAACTGGCGAACACGGAAAAATGGCGGCGCTACCAGGCGGACCTGGCGGCCCATCGACCTTTCCGCGACCTGGAATATCAGATAGGCGGCGACGGCCGGGTGTTGCACTGGATCTCGGTCAGCGGCCAGGCACGCTACGACGACGACGGAAACTTTCTCGGCTATCGCGGCACGGCGAGGAACATCCAGGTCCAGCGGGATAACGAAGCGGCACGCCAGCGTCTGCTGCAGGCCATCGAGCAAAGCCCCGTATCCATCGCCATCACCGACGCTGCGGGAACGATCACCTACATCAATGCCCACTACTCCACTGTCAGCGGCTACAGTGCCGAGGAAGCCATCGGCCGTACCCAGGAGATCGTGCGGACCGGCGATACGCCAGGAACGGTTTACGCCGATATGGGCAGGGTGCTGGGGCAGGGGAAGGTCTGGCGCGGCGAACTCGGCGGCCGCCGCAAGAACGGCGAGCTGTACTGGGAGGACATCTCTGTCTCGCCGGTGCACGACCATCTCGGTCGCACCACCCACTACATCGCGGTGAGCGAGGACATCACGGCGAGGAAGCAGTCCGCGCGCCGCGAGCAGGAGCGCAACCGAATTCTCGAAGCCGTCGCCAGCGGTGCGCCCCTCGCCGAGGTACTGGGCATGATGGCGACAATGGTGGAAACGGAACTGCCCGGCGGGCTGTGCGGCATCCTGCGACTGGACCGGGCGCGGGGAACGCTGCACAACGCCTGCGCCTCGTCGCTTCCCCCAGCCTGGGTGGAGGCGGTCGAGGGGCTGGCCATCGGGCCGGAAGTCGGCGCCTGCGGCACGGCGGCATACACCGCGGCCCGCGTCGTGGCGAGTGATATCGCAACCGACCCGCGCTGGCACGAATGGCGCGAACTGGCTGCCAGGGAAGGCTTGCGCGCCTGCTGGTCGCAGCCGATCATTTCCACCATCGGCAAAGTGCTGGGCACCCTGGCCATCTACCATCGCGACGTGAATGCCCCGGCAAACGACGAAATCCGGCTGGTCGAGACGATTTCCAGCCTGGCCGCCATCTGCATGGAACGCGACGAGGCGGAACAGCAGACTCGGCAACTTCTGGTGGAGCACGAAACCATCCTCGGCAACGCCCAGGTCGGCATTGTTTACCTGAAGCAACGGCGCGTGGTTTCCTGCAACCGTCGCCTGGAGGAGATCTTCGGCTATGACTCGGGCGAGCTGATCGGTGAATCCTCGGAACGCTTCTACGACACGAAAGAATCCTTCGAGGCCATCGGGGCCGAAGCCTATCGTGTGGTGGGGGAGAATCGCAATTTCAGCACCGAGCTTGTGCTGAAGCGCAAGGACGGCAAGCGGTTCCGCGGGGCACTGAACGGCTGTGCCATCGATCCCGCGCACCCCCAGGAAGGCAGCATCTGGGTCTATGCCGACATTTCCGAACGCCACGAAGCCGAGCAGCAAGCGCACAAACTGCTGCAAGCGGTCGAACAAAGCCCGGTGTCCATCGTCATCACCACCCGCGAAGGACTCATCGAGTACGTCAATCCAAGATTCTCCAAGGTGACGGGCTACAGTGCCAGGGAAGTCCTGGGCCAGAATCCTCGCATTCTCCAGTCGGGCGAAACTCCGCCGGAAACCTACCGGGAACTTTGGCAGACGCTGCTCGCCGGCGGCGAATGGCGCGGCGTGTTGCGCAACCGGCGCAAGAACGGCGAGTTGTTCTGGGAAGAAGCGTCGATGTCGCCGATTCTCGATGACACCGGACAGACGACGCACTTCATTGCGGTCAAGGAGGACATCACCGAACGGTGGCATATCAACGAGGAACTGCAGCAGTACCGGGCGCATCTGGAGGAGCTGGTGGCGCAGCGCACCGCGGACCTGAGCGCCGCCCTGGAGGCGGCCAAAGCGGCCGATCAGGCCAAGGACGTATTCCTCGCCCATGTCAGCCACGAACTGCGCACCCCGCTCAACGCCGTCATCGGCCTGTCGGACCTGGCGCGACGTCTCAGCACCGATCCGCGACAGCAGGATTACCTCGACAAGGCCACCGGCGCCGGCAGGACACTGGCTGGCATCATCAACGACCTGCTTGACCTGTCGAAGATATCCGCCAGTCGCATGGAACTGGAAACGACGACCTTCAGCCTGCGTCGCCTGATACAGCGCAGCAAATCCGTGATGGCGCACCGCGCCGATGAAAAGGGCCTGATACTGATGGAACGGATAGGCGACGAAGTACCCGATGTCTTGATGGGTGACCCGTTGCGCATCGAGCAGATCCTGCTGAATCTTCTTTCCAACGCCATCAAGTTCACTCCCGCCGGTCGGGTCGAACTGCGCATCGGCCTCGACGCGTGCGTTGAAAACCGGATCTGCCTTGGCATCGATGTCGAAGATACGGGCATCGGCCTGACCGAAGACAGCATCACGCGCCTGTTCCAGCCTTTCGCCCAGGCCGATGCCTCCATGAGCCGAAGGTTCGGCGGTACGGGCCTCGGCCTGGCGCTGTGCAAGCGCCTGGCGGAATTGATGGACGGCGACATCGGCGTCACCAGTCGCGAGGGAGTGGGCACCACCTTCCACGTCAGCCTGTGGCTGAGCCTGGGAGACGCCGCCGACCTGCCGGAAGCCGCCCGGACGGCCAGCAAGGACGCGCTGCCCGCCAGCTACGGCGATGCGCAAGTTCTGGTGGTGGATGACCAGCCTCTAAACCGCGAGGTGGTCGCGGCGCTCCTGGCCGAAGTCGGGGTCGTTGCGGAGATGGCGCGCAATGGCCAGGAGGCGCTCGATATTCTCAGGGCTGCGGGCCCGCAGGCCTTCGACCTGGTGCTGATGGACATCCAGATGCCGATCATGGACGGCCTTGCCGCCACCCGTGAGATACGGGATTGGGAAGGCTATGCTGACTTGCCGATCATTGCCATGACGGCGCACACCATGCAGCACGAAAGGGAAATAAGCAGCGCCGCCGGCATGAACGACCATATCGGTAAGCCCTTCGACACCATCGCCTTCTTCCAGTTGCTGGCGCATTGGATACCGGCGACCAAGCATCGGCGGCCGACCGGGCTGCCGGATGCGGAATCCACGGTCCCGGCAATCGGCCTGTCATCGCTGCGCAGCATCGATGTGCAGGCGGGGCTGGCCCGTTTTGGCGGCAACGAAAAGCGCTACCGGCACTGGCTGACGGAGTTTCTTGCCGAGGCGCCGGGCTATGCGGCACAGATTCGCCAGACGCTCGGCGCCGGCAATCCGGAGGCAGCGCGCCAGCAGGCTCACGCCATCAAGGGCCGCGTCGGCATGCTGGGCATGACCGGACTGCATCCGCTTGCCGCGGAGCTTGAGGCGGCCCTGATGCATGGCGCACCGACCGCCGGTCTCCTCGACCGGATCCAGGCGACCGTGGAACAGCTATGCGTCGAAATCCGCACCGGACTGGGTACCGACGGACCAGGAGAAATCCCGGAGTCGGCGCTAGACCGGCGGCCCGCAGGACCGATGCCGGAATCCCTCTCCAGGCTGATTGTCATGCTGGAACGCGCGGACGGCGACAGTGTGGAGGCCATCGAGCGCTGCCTGGCGGAACTGAAGGATCCGGCTTGGGTGCCAAGCTTGCGGCAGGCGCTGGACCTGGCGCGCAACTTCGACTTCGACGCCGCCGGCAGAATGCTCGCCCCTGACAGTCGGGACGGGAACACGGGAAGTGCCCCATGGCGAAGATAATCCTGCTGATCGACGATGATGCGGCAGTTCTTGAGACCCTCAACGAATGCCTGCGCCCACATTACCAGACCCGCATCGCCACCCGGGGGCAGAAGGGCCTGGACCTGGCGCGCATGGAGCCCCGGCCCGATCTGGTCCTGCTCGACGTGGAGTTGCCCGACATGAAGGGCTACGCGGTTTGCGCCGCACTCAAGCAGGATCCGCTGACGAATCCAATTCCGGTGATGTTCCTGTCGAGCCATACCGATGTGCCGGACGTCACCCGTGGGCTGGAGGTTGGCGCGGTAGACTATGTGAGCAAACCCGTGGCACCGCCGATCCTGCTGGCGCGCGTACAGACCCACTTGCGGCTGCGCGAGGCGCGCGACTGGCTCCAGGACCAGAACGCACACCTTGAAGCCCTGGTGAGCAGGCGTACCAAGGAACTGCAACTCAACCAGGATCTCACTATCTTTGCGCTCGGTTCCATTGCCGAAACCCGCGACAATGAAACCGGAAATCATATCTACCGCACCAGCGCCTACGTCGAGGAAATGGCGCGGCGACTTGCAGCGCGC
>JAIOPW010000426.1 GCA_021413665.1 Rhodocyclales bacterium
CGCTTCGGATCGGAAAAATCACTGACCCAAATCTCGCCGCCGTCGAACAGGGCGTAGGCGAACTTGTTGCCCGGAACGTCGGCGAGGCCCACGACCTTGGAAAAGCGCCCCGGCTCGTACTCGGCCGGCACTTCGGCGAGCAGTTCCAGCGTGTCGGCGTCGAAGGCCTTGATGCCGCCCGGCGTGTAGTTCTGCGCGACGACGATGCGGCCGTCCTGCGAGATCGAGCCGCCGATGGCATTGCCTGACTGCATGATGCGTTTGACGACGCGGGCTTCCAGAAGGTCGATCTTGGTAAGCCCGCCGTCGCGACCGAAGACGAATGCGTAGCGGGCGTCGCGGGAATACACGACGGACGCATGCGACAGATCGCCGAGACCGCCAATGCGGGCATAGGCTTCCCGGCGACTGGTATTCACCAGCGTAACATGACCGCTCGCGCGCTCGATGACGAGGCCGAGATCTCCCGTGCCGCGCAACGGCATGCCCCCGCAGGCATTCAGAAGAATGGCCAGGAGGCCGCACCAAACCAGTTGCACGGTTCGCTTCATTCCGGAAACCCCGCCATCAGCCTGGCAACGATCCATTGCGCTTCATCCTCCTCCAGAAACCGGTGCCACGGCGGCATCGGCGTCCCCGGGCGGCCACCGATGATGGTCGCCACGAGTCCTTCCACCGGCTTGTCGGCCAGAGTCGCCGGCAGCAACGCCGGTCCCAGGCCGCCCTGCAAGGTCATGCCGTGACAGGAGCCGCAGTCCTGCCGCACGAGATGGATCAGTTCCTTCTGGCGCGCCGGCGAGGGCTCCGCCGCCGCCGGCATGGCCGTGCAGCAGAACGGGATTGCCAGCAATGTGGAAAGGATCATCCTACTCGACAACGACAAGCCCCTTCATTTCCTCGTGCGGACCACAACGATAGCTGTAACTTCCCGGTTGCGTAAAGCGCCGCTGCCATTGCTCCTGCGGAAACAACCGCTCCGATTCAAGTCCGTTCTCGGCGGGGAAAAGCACCGAGTGGCTGGTGCGCTTCTCGCGGTTGATCCACTTCACGGTATCCCCGGCCTTGATGCGAATTTCCGTCGGCGTGAATTCCGTCGGCGTGAAGCGATAGTCCTGGATCGTAACCTCTGCCGTTTGTCGGGTGGTCGCCGATCCGGGCTGGATACCGTCCCCGGCGAGGACGCCGGAGGCAAATGCGCCGGGGGCACAAAAAGAAACGAGTACCAGCAATGCCGGCACTCGCTTCAATACATGGCTGCCGGTGAACATCTCCGGGCTACGCCCAAGTTTACTGCTTGGCTGCCTTTATGTCGCCATCGGCACCGATGCCCAGCGTGTAGCCGAGCGAGACATGATGGAAGCGGCCGTGGGAATTGTCGGCATGGATCGCAACGCCGAACGGAACCGTCTTGCCTTCGCCAGGATTC
>JAIOPW010000257.1 GCA_021413665.1 Rhodocyclales bacterium
CCGACACGGCCAGGGGGAAGCCAAATGGCGCCGGAGCATGGAAGCAGAGCCTCCGCACCCGTGGAATCCGGCGTGCAAACGGTGATTCTCCGACGCGGAGGCAAGTCGACGGCTGTGATCAACGGACAGCATGTGGCAGTCTGTGGCAAGTTTGGCGACAAGCGGGTGTTGAGGATTAACGAGAGCGAAATCGTGCTCAAGGGCGAAAGCGGACGCGAAGTCATCAAGGTGATGCCTTCCGTCGAGAAACCCCCGGCAAAGAAGACCTCTGCCAGCAAGCAGCGCACGACAGGAACAGCACAACAATGAGACACGCGATCAATGCCATCTGGATACCGCTGATCCTCGCCGGGCTTGTGGCCGGTTGCGCCGCGCCCAAGCGCGCCGGCAACGAAGTGATGGGCCAGATCAATGATGTCCTGCTGAAGTCGGCCACGGAGCGCAAGGCGCCCCATGCCGAAGTCACCGACAAGTCGCTCATGCCGCCACTGGCACCCCAAGCCGCGATTGACGCGACGGCGGCCGAGCCGCGCTTCGATCTGTCGGTGGTCAATGCTCCCGCCACGCAGGTGTTCATGGCCCTGGTATCGGGCACCCGCTACAGCATGCTGCTGCCGCCCGATGTGAGCGGCAACCTTACCGTGAATCTGAAGGACGTGACCGTGATGGAAGCCCTCGAGACCATTCGCGAGCTTTACGGCTATGAATACCGTGTCCAAGGGAAGCGCATCTTCATAGAACCCAATACGATGAGGACCCGGCTTTTCCATATCAACTACCTCGCCAGCCGGCGTCAGGGCAGCAGCGATCTGCGTGTTGCCGGCAGCTCGCTGGCTGCAAGCGGAGGCGCGGCGACACCGACCACCACCACCGGTCAAACTGCGCAGGCGGCGGGAGCAACGGCCGCCGTACGCAGCAACGACAGCAGCCGGGTCAGCATGACCACCGACAGCGATTTCTGGGGTGACCTGAGTCGCGCGCTGACGGCCATTGTCGGCACCACCGACGACAGCAGTGTCGTGGTCAACCCCTCGTCGGGCGTGGTACTGGTGCGATCCCTGCCGAATGAACTCCGGAACGTCGAAAAATACCTTAAGGCCACCCAACTGGTGGCCGAGCGCCAGGTCATGCTGGAGGCCAAGATCATCGATGTCACGCTGTCCGAAGACTTCCAGGCCGGTGTCAACTGGGGTGTCTTCAAGAGCGGGCCGAACAGCTTTTCCGGCGCTGGCGTGGCTCAGGCGGGCTCAACGCTGACGGCGGGAGCAGGCACCGCGCAAATTATCGGGCCGCCACCGCAATTACCGGGAGCGGCGGTCGTTCCGACGCTTTCGGTGACGCCGGGACAGGCCGGCTCGATCGCGGCATCGTTGCTGGGCAAAGGCTTCATCGGGCTGGCCTTCCAAACATCAAATTTTGCGGCGCTGCTCAATTTTCTTGAAACCCAAGGCAGCGTCTCCGTGCTTTCTTCGCCGCGCATTGCCACACTCAACAACCAGAAGGCCTTGCTCAAGGTGGGCGACGACGGGTTCTTCGTCAACAACCTGACAGTGACTCCCGGAACCACCAACGCCGCCGGAGTCACCGGACCGGCAACGATCACTCCGCAATTCCAATCGATGTTCTCCGGCATTTCGCTGGATGTGACGCCGCAGATCGACGAGGACGGCAATATCATCCTGCACGTGCATCCGGCGGTCACCACCATCACCGAAAGCAACAAGGTCATCGATCTGGGCGGCGCTACCGGTGCCATCACGCTACCGCTGGCCGTGAGCCGCATCAACGAA
>JAIOPW010000258.1 GCA_021413665.1 Rhodocyclales bacterium
CGGCCTGCTGTTCGGGCGTCAGCTTGCGCCAGGTGGGGCCCCTGGTATTGACCAGGGTCTGCCAGCCGGCGGTGCGGCACCAGTGCACCACGCGGTCGCGCGGCACGCCCTGCTTCTTGTAGTCGTGGAATTCGTAGCTGATGTTGTTGGCATCGCACCAGGCGAAGGCCTTCTTCATCGTGTCGCAATTCTTGATGCCGTAGATCTTGACCATTGCCGCTGTCTGCCGTGTTCTGTAAGGGAGCCGAATCATAACAAACGGGGCATAATCGGCCGCGATGGCAAACCCCACCACTCCGCAGCGCAGCGAGGCGCAGCAACGTGCCGACGAGATCGCGATCTTCCGCGCCGAACTGGCGCGGCTGGAAGGCGAAGGCGTGCTGACGCTAGATCCGGCGCAGGCGCAGGCGGTGCGCGAACACCATGATGTGCTGCTGGCGTCCTTCGCCGGCCGCTTCGACATCGACCGCAACCTGCAGGCCCGGCAGTTGTCGCTGGGCATGCGCGTGGCGTCCTTCCTTGGCGCGCTGGCTCTGGCGGCCAGCGTGTTCTTCCTCTTCTACCAGTTCTGGGGCTACTTCGGCGAGACGGCACAGGTGGCGATCCTGCTCGGTGCGGCGCTGGCCAGCCTCGGCCTGACGGTGGCGATCCAGAACCGTGACGCCTCGGGCTACTTCACCAAGCTGGCGGCGATGGTGGCCTTCGCCTGCTTCGTGCTGAACCTGGTCATGCTCGGCCAGATATTCAACATCACACCCACCGACCGCGCCCTGATCCCCTGGGGCGCGCTGGCCTTCCTGCTGGCCTACGCCTTCGACCTGCGCCTGCTGCTGGCGGCGGGCATCTGCTGCGTGATCGCCTTCACCGCCGCCCGTGTCGGCGAGTGGGGCGGCATCTATTGGCTGCATTCGGGCGAGCGGCCGGAGAACTTCTTTCCGGTGGCGGCGCTGCTGTTCGCGGTACCGGCCGTGTTCGCCCACCGGCGCCAGGGCGGCTTCGCCCCGATCTACCGCATCTTCGGCCTGCTCTGCGTCCTGGTGCCGGTGCTTGTGCTGGGCCACTGGGGTTGGGGTAGCTACCTGGCGGACTTCGAGGGCGTGTCGACGCGGACCATAGAGGGTGGCTACGAGGTGGCGGGCTTCCTCGCCAGCGCCGTCGCGATCTGGATCGGCGCGCGACGGCAGTGGCCGGACACGATCAACACCGGCATCACCTTCTTCGTCATCTTCCTGTACACCAAGTTCTTCGACTGGTGGTGGGAGCTGATGCCCAAGTACCTGTTCTTCCTGGTGCTGGGCCTGGCCGCGATCCTGATCCTGCTGGTCCTCAAGCGTTTGCGCCGGGCCGGGGCGATGGGCGGGGAGGGCGCGCCATGAGGCTGACGCCCCTGCGCACTTTGGTGGCCGGTGTGTTGCTGATCCTGCTGGCCAACGCCGTGGCGCTGACCGGTGTGTACCTGAACCGCAGCGGCGATCCCGAGAGCCGGCTGGTGCTGTCGCAGCGCGAGTTGAGCGTGCCCTGGGACTGGCGCGGCAGCAAGGAGAACAGCGGGCTGGCGCTGGGCCTCAACTGGCGGGTGGGCACGGCGGAGAGCAGCGGCGACTACTACGGCGGCTACAGTTTCAGCGGCGGCACGCCGGACTGGCTGGACGAGGCGCGCATGGCGGCGCTCGGCTTCGATACCACGGGCTGGGCAAACGACAAGGGCACGCGCCGCCGTTTCGAGCGCTCCCTGCCGCGAGATGTGCTGCTGGTGCTGGAACTGGCCGGCCCGTCCTGGCAGCGGTCGCTGGAATGGGCGCGGGAGAATGCCGCGCGGCATGAGGCGGCGCGGCTGGCCAACGCCGACAGCAAGGAATTTATCAGCAAGGCCAGGTTCGCGCAGGAACAACTGGAGCGCGAGGAGGTCCTCGGCAGCCGCCTGTTCGCCATCGACGTCGGGCTGGACCGCGTCGCCCTGCGCGCAAAGTACCCGGATCGCAGCCGCTTCCTGATCCTCAAGGCGACGGTGCGGCCGCAACTGGTCACGGTGGACAAGCAGCGGCGGATCGGCGGCTACGTCAGCGGCATCGGCGTGCGGCAGATCAACGTGCCTTTCGGGCAGAGGCCGGCACTGGAGCCGGTCCTGCGCAATCGGCAGCGGACGCCGAAGGAGCCTGGCATTCCCTTCGAGGCCACCATCGCCTTCGGCCAGCGTCTGGAGCCCTGGCTGGAATCGGTGCGGGTGGGGCGCTGATTCAGCTTTCAGCCTTCTTTCCTTAGCGGGAAAGCCGTCCAAACGCGGCATAATTCGTCCCCATGAATACATCCTTTCTCCTGCGCCGCGTGCTTCCGGCGCTCGTCCTCGTCGCGCTGGCCGTCGGCGCCTTTTTCTGGACCACGCGTTCCAAGCCGGTGGTGGTGGTGCTGAAGACCGTCGATCGCGGCAATGTCGAATCGACGGTGGTCAATACCCGCGCCGGCACCGTTGAAGCCTGCCTGCGCACGCGGTTGTCGACCATCATGGGTGGCCGCATCGAATACCTCGGCGTCAAGGAAGGCGACAAGGTCAAGAAGGGGCAGTTGCTGCTCAAGCTCTGGAACGATGACCAGAAGGCGCAACAGGGCCTGGCCGAGGCACAGCGGACGATGGCCTCGCAGCGTGTCAAGGAAGTCTGCACCACGGCCGCCAGTTCGCGGCGCGAGGCGGAGCGCCAGACCTCGCTGCGGGCCAAGGGTTATGTCTCGGAAGCGCGCGAGGACGCGGCGCGCAGCGAAGCCGACGCCCGCAACGCCGCCTGCGAAACGGCGCGCGCCGATGTCGCCCAGGCCGGGGCGCGGGTCACGGTGACGCGTGTCGAGCAGGGCCGCATGACGCTTTACGCGCCTTTCGACGGCACGGTGGCGAAAATCGTCGGCGAACTCGGCGAGTATTCGACGCCATCGCCGCCCGGCGTGCCGACGCCGCCGGCGATCGACCTGATCGACGACACCTGCCTCTACGTCAAGGCGCCGATGGACGAAGTCGATGCGCCCAAGATCAAGGCCGGCCTGCCGGTGCGCGTCTCGCTCGACGCGCTGCCCAAGCAGCCCCTGGCCGGCAAGGTGCGGCGTGTGGCGCCCTACGTTTCGGCGGTCGAGAAGCAGGCGCGCACGGTCGATGTCGAAGTCGATTTCGAGCGGCCCGCCACCGGCAACCTGCTGGTCGGCTACAGCGCCGACGTCGAGATCGTGCTCAGCGGGCGCTCCAACGTGCTGCGCGTGCCGACTGCGGCGCTGATCGAAGGGACGAAAGTGATGGTGCTCAATGTCGACAGCGGCAGGCTCGACGAGCGCAAGGTCAAAGTCGGCATCGCCAACTGGGAATTCACCGAAATCGTCGAGGGCCTGACCGAGGGCGAGGGCATCGTCGTATCGCTGGAACGCGAGGGCGTGAAAGTCGGCGCCCGCGCCACGGCGGCGCAAAGCGCCGCTGTGGCGCCAAAATGACGGCATACCCCCCCAGCCCCCTTGCCGGGCAAGGGGGTGACCAGGTTAGCGCCGCTGCGCGGCGTCTGGATGGAGTGAGCGCGTGAGTTTGATCCGCCTCGCCGGCATAGCGCGTGTTTTCCACCTGGGCGACAGCGTGGTGCATGCCCTGAACGGGCTCGACGTGTCGATCGAAGCCGGCGAATACGTCGCGATCATGGGACCGTCCGGCTCCGGCAAATCGACGCTGCTCAACCTGCTGGGCCTGCTCGACCGGCCTGACGCGGGGTCCTACCGCCTCGAAGGCCGCGACGTCACGACGCTGTCGCCCGACGAGCAGGCCGCCGTGCGAAGCTTGCGCATCGGCTTCGTGTTCCAGAGCTTCCACCTGGTGCCGCGCCTCACCGCCGCCGAGAACGTGGCCCTGCCGATGATGCTGGCCGGCATTCCGGCGGCGGAGCGCGCCAAGCGGGTGGCGCAGGCGCTCAAGGATTTCGGCCTCGACCAGCGCGCCGACCACCGCCCCGACCAGCTTTCCGGCGGCCAGCGGCAGCGCGTTGCGATCGCCCGCGCCACCATTATGCAGCCGGCCGTGTTGCTCGCCGACGAGCCCACCGGCAACCTCGACCGCGCCACCGGCGACGACGTCATCAACCTGCTCGAAGCGCTCAACCAGCGCGGCATGACGCTGATCGTCGTCACCCACGACCAGAAGATCGGCGGTCGCGCCCGGCGCCAGTTGATGATGGAAGACGGCGAGCTGAAGTTCGACAGCGCGCGGCAGGCGCCTGCGGCAGGCTGATCCGGAGCCATGCGTACCGTCGATGTCCTGCGTTTCGCCCGCGATGCGGCGACCGGCTATCCGCTGCGTACCTTCCTTTCGGTGCTGGCGATGGCCATCGGCGTCGCCGCCGTGGTGGTGCTGACGGCGCTGGGCGACGGCGCGCGGCGCTACGTGGTCGAGCAGTTCTCGGCGCTGGGCAGCAACCTCGTCATCGTCCTCCCGGGGCGTTCGGCAACGGGCGGCTTCAGCCCGGCCAACGCGCTGACGACGACGCCGCGCGACCTCACCATCGACGATGCGTTTGCGCTGACCCGCCTGCCCTCGGTGCGCCGCGTCGCGCCCTTGACGGCGGGCAACTCGGAGATCAACGCCAACGGCCGGCTGCGCGAGGTCGTGGTGGCCGGCACCGCGTCGACCTATCTCGACATCCGCAGCTTCAAGATGGCGGCGGGCAGCTTCCTGCCCGAAGGCGACTGGAATCGCGGCCTCCCGGTGGCCGTGATCGGCTCCAAGATCAAGGAGGAAATCTTCGGTTCCGCGCCGGCGGTCGGCGAACTGATCCGCCTCGGCGACCGCCGCCTGCGCATCGTCGGTGTCTTGAAGTCGGTCGGCCAGGGCCTGGGCATGAACACCGACGAGGTCGTGTTCGTGCCGGCCGGCGTGGCCCAGAGCCTGTTCAACACCAACACCCTGTTCCGCATCCTGATCGAGGCCAGGAGCCGCGACGAGATCGAGGCCGTCAAGCGCGAGGTGGCCGCTGCGCTCAAGGCGCGCCACGGCGGCGAGGAGGACACCACGGTGATCACCCAGGACGCCGTGCTCGCCACCTTCGACAAGCTGCTGCGCGCGCTGACCGCCGCGGTGGCCGGCATTGCCGCGATCAGCCTGGCCGTGGCCGGCATCCTGGTGATGAACGTGATGCTGGTCGCCGTGACCCAGCGCACCGGCGAGATCGGCCTGCTCAAGGCGCTCGGCGCGCGCGGCACGACGATCCGCGACGCCTTCATGGCCGAGGCCGCCATGCTGTCGCTGGTCGGCGCGCTGACCGGCTATGGCCTCGGCCTCTTCGGCGCCTTCGTCCTGCGCCAGGTGTATCCGGTGTTTCCCGCCTATCCGCCGGACTGGGCCGTGATTGCCGCGCTGGTCACGGCGCTGTCCACCGGCCTGCTGTTCGGCATCATGCCGGCGCGGCGCGCGGCGCGGCTCGATCCCGTGCAAGCCCTCATGAAGCATTGACCATGAGGACTTATCCCCCAACTCCTTTTCCAGGAAAAGGGGTGACCACGGTTCAGCCGCGTTGCGGCGTCCTTGGGTCACGCTTCGGCCCCCCTTGGGGCGGTCCGGCGGAGGGCCGGTAATGCTGCTCGCCGACTCCCTCGCGCTGGCCATCCGTGCCATCAGTTCGCAGCGCCTGCGCAGTTTCCTGACCCTGCTCGGCATCGCCGTCGGCATCGCCGCGGTGATCCTGCTGACATCGATCGGCGAGGGCATCCATCGTTATGTGCTGGCGGAATTCACCCAGTTCGGCACTAATGTCGTCGGCATCCATCCGGGCCGCACCAAGACCGGCGGCGCCACCGTCGGCCTGCCCAGCAGCGCGCGGCCGCTGTCGCTGGACGACGCCGAGGCGATGAAGCGCCTGCCCAATGTGGTGGCCGTGACCCCGAGCGTGTTCGGCAACGCCGAGGTCAATGGCAACGGCCGCGTGCGGCGCGTCTCGGTCTATGGCGTCGGCCCCGGCCTGCTGGTGGTGTTCCGGGCCAAGGTGCGCAGCGGCCAGTTCCTGCCCGACGAGGAAGCGGGTGCCGCGCGCGCCCAGGTGGTGCTCGGGCCGAAGCTGAAGAACGAGCTGTTCGGCGCCGAGAACGCGCTCGGCGCCCGCGTGCGCATCGGCGGCCTGCAATTCCGCGTGATCGGCGTCATGGAGCCAAAAGGCCAGTTCCTCGGCATCGACCTCGATGACACGGCCTATGTGCCGGCGGCGCGCGCCATGGAACTGTTCAATCGCGAAGGCCTAAACGAAATCAGCATTTCCGTTGCCGAGGGCGTCCCCGCCGCCAATGTGGTGGCCAATATCAAGGAGGTGATGGCGGCGCGCCACGGCCGCGATGACGTCACCATCATCAGCCAGGAGGAAATGCTGAGCACGCTGGGCGGCATCCTCGACGTGCTGACCATGGCCGTCGGCGCGCTGGGCGGCATTTCGCTGCTGGTGGGCGGCGTCGGCATCGTCACCATCATGACCATCGCCGTCACCGAACGCACCAACGAGATCGGCCTCATGGTGGCGCTCGGCGCGCGACGCCAGACCATCCTCGGCCTCTTCCTCGGCGAAGCCGTGGCGCTGGCGGCGATCGGCGGCCTGGTCGGCCTGCTGCTCGGCATCGGCCTGGCG
>JAIOPW010000212.1 GCA_021413665.1 Rhodocyclales bacterium
GCGCCGATCAACATCTGGAACGACCACTCCGATTCGCTCTCGCAGCGCGACTGCGGCTGGATACAGTTGTTCGCCGAGACCAACCAGGAAGCGCTCGACCTGCACATCCAGGCTTTCAAGCTGGCCGAGGAACTCTCGCTGCCGGTGATGGTGTGCATGGACGGCTTCATCCTGACCCACGCCTACGAGCGCGTCGACATGCCGACGCAGGAGCAGGTCGACGCCTTCCTGCCACCCTACGAACCGCGCCAGGTGCTCGATCCGGCCGAACCCGTGTCGATCGGCGCCATGGTCGGGCCGGAAGCCTTCATGGAGGTGCGCTACCTCGCCCACGCCAAACAGATGCAGGCGCTGGAACGGATTCCGCAACTGGCCGAGGAGTTCAAGAAAGTCTTCGGCCGCGATACCGGCGGCCTGACCCACACCTATTGCGCCGACGATGCCGAGACCATCGTCATCGCCATGGGCTCGGTACTCGGAACGATCAAGGACACGATCGATGAAATGCGCGCCGCCGGGCACAAGATCGGCGTGCTCGGCATCACCAGTTTCCGCCCCTTCCCGCTGGTCGAAGTGGCCAAGGCCCTGAAAAACTGCAAGCGCTTCGTGGTGCTGGAAAAGAGCCTCGCCGTCGGCATCGGAGGCATCGTCGCGACCAACGTGCGCATGGCGGTCACCGGCATGGGCCTCAAGGGCTACACGGTGGTGGCGGGCCTCGGCGGCCGCGCCATCACCATGAAGTCGCTCACCGGACTGTTCGAGAAGGCGGGTCGCGACGAGCTCGAACTGCTGACCTTCCTCGACCTCGACTGGAAGGTGGTCAACCGCCAGCTCGAACGCGAACGGCAGACCCGGCGTTCCGGCCCCGCAGCGGAAAGCATGCTGCGCGACCTCGGCACCGTCGCCTCGAAAATCGCGTGACGTTCATGGCACCGAGCGCCACCCACCGAAGATGAAAGACACGAAAGGCAAATTGAAGGCCCCCCACCCCCATCCCCGCCCCAGGGCGGGGCTACCAGTTGGCTCGCTTCGCTCGGCTATCACCAGTCGCT
>JAIOPW010000259.1 GCA_021413665.1 Rhodocyclales bacterium
CTGGGGCGGCATGATCAACGGCATCATGACGCTGTCCGGCGCCTGGCACAAACTGCGCGATGACCCGATCCTCAAGTTCATGATCACCTCGCTGTCCTTCTACGGCATGTCGACCTTCGAAGGTCCGATGATGTCGATCAAGACCGTGAATGCGCTGTCGCATTACACGGACTGGACGGTAGGCCACGTGCACTCCGGTGCCTTGGGTTGGGTGGCGATGATCTCCATCGGGTGCATCTACTACCTTCTGCCGCGCCTGTTCGGCAAACCCGAAATGCACTCGAAGAAGTTGATCGAGGCGCACTTCTGGATCGCCACCATCGGCATCGTGCTGTACATCGCCTCGATGTGGATTGCCGGCGTGATGCAGGGCTTGATGTGGCGCGCCACCAATGTGGACGGTACGCTGACCTACTCCTTTGTCGAGTCGGTCAAGGCGACCTACCCGTTCTGGACCATTCGACTGCTTGGTGGCGTGCTGTTCCTCACCGGCATGATCATCATGGCCTACAACATGTTCCTGACCATGGCGGGCGGCAAGGCGGTCAACGCGCCGGTACTTGCACCTGCTGCGGCTCATTGACGCCGGCCCGCGAAGCGGAATTCCCGGCGCGCAAAGCGACCGATTGCACAGATTAAGGAGCCATACATCATGTTGACGCATGACAAAATCGAACGGAACGTGGGATTGTTTATCGTCCTGACCATCCTCACCATCAGTGTCGGTGGTTTGCTGGAAATCGTCCCGCTGTTCTTCCAGAAGTCCACCACCACGCCGGCGAACGAACTGGTCAAGCCGTATGACCCGCTGCGTTTGTCGGGGCGCGACATCTACATCCGCGAAGGCTGCTACAACTGCCATTCACAGATGATTCGTCCGTTCCGCGCCGAAACCGAGCGCTATGGCCACTACTCGGTGGCCGGCGAGTTCGTCTATGACCATCCGTTCCAGTGGGGCTCCAAGCGCACCGGCCCGGACCTGGCGCGTGTCGGCGGTCGCTACTCGGATCAATGGCATCGCACGCACATGCTGAATCCGCGCGACGTGGTGCCGGAGTCGAACATGCCCGCCTACTACTGGCTCGACCGCCCGCTCAAGGATGACGCGATCGATGGCAAGATGAAGGCGCTGCGCGCGGTCGGTGTGCCGTATACCGATGCCGAGATCGCCGGTGCGAAGAAGGCCATCGAGGGCAAGACGGAACTCGAAGCACTGATCGCTTATCTGCAGGGCATGGGCACTGCGCTCAAGCAGACAAGGTAAGCGGGTGGACATCAACGATCTGCGTTCCCTCATCACGGTACTGGCGTTCATTTCGTTTGCCGGTATCGTTTGGTGGGCATATTCCGACCGGCGCAAGAAGACCTACGACGAGGCGGCCATGCTGCCACTCGACGATGACAGTCCCTTCGTGCCGTCGGCGCCGCAGGTTACAGAGAATCAGGAAAGGAAATCATCATGAGTGATTTTGTCAGCGGCTTCTGGAATTTTTATGTAGTCAGCATCGTGCTCGTCAGCGTCATCGGTTGCGGCGTCTTTCTCTGGATGCAGAGCTCGGCCAAGCATGTCGAAGGCGAGACCACGGGTCACGTTTGGGATGAGGATCTGCAGGAGTTCAGCAATCCGCTGCCCAGCTGGTGGCGCTGGATGTTCTACATCACCATTGTCTTCTCGCTGTTCTATCTGGCGATGTATCCCGGGCTTGGTACTTATCAAGGCCAGTTCAACTGGTCTTCCGTCGGTCAGTATGGCGGTGAGATGAAGAAGGCCGATGAACAATACGGGCCTATCTTCAAGAAGTTCCAGGGCCAGGATATTGCCGCGGTCGCGGCCAACAAGGAAGCGAAGGAAATGGGCCAGCGCCTGTTCCTTACTTATTGTGCGCAGTGCCATGGTTCCGACGCCAAGGGCGCGCGCGGCTTCCCCAATCTGGTCGATGGCGACTGGCTGTTTGGCGGCACACCCGAACAGATCAAGGAGTCCATCGTCAAGGGGCGCGACGCGATGATGCCCGCCAAGGGTGTCAAGCCGGATCTGAATGGCGACCAGATCAAGGATCTTGCTGCCTACGTGCGCTCGCTGTCGGGTCTGAGTTCCGATTCTGTTCGTGCCCAGCGCGGCAAGGAACTCTTTGCTCCGGCGTGCGCCGCCTGTCACGGCCCCGACGGCAAGGGCGTCCTTGGCTTGGCGCCGAACCTGGCGGACAAGATCTGGCTCTACAGCAGTTCCGAGGAAACCATCATCGAAACGATCACCAAGGGCCGTACCAACCGCATGCCGGCCTTCGGCGAGTTCCTCGGCGATGCCAAGGTGCATTTGTTGACAGCCTATGTTTATGGCCTCGGCGGTGGAGTCAAGGACGCGCCTGCCGCCGCACCGGCGGAAGCCGCTGCACCCGCAGAAAAGAAGTAAGCTGGCTTTCCCTCCCCGGCGCCATGATCGATTCGTGGCTCCGGGGAATTTCCGGTCAGGTCTATAAGAATATAGTAATACGATAATGATTCCATCATCCCCTCCGAAACCGGCGCAGGAACGTGTCCCTGAGTTCGTCGAGGAAAGCCTTTACGAAGTTCACAAGAAGGTTCACCCGCGGGCCGTAAGCGGCATCTTCGCCACCTGGCGCTGGGCGCTGGTCTGGTTTACCCAGCTCGTCTATTACGGCTTGTGCTGGCTGCCCTGGAACGGGCGGCAGGCGGTGCTGTTCGATCTGGCCGAGCGCAAGTTTTATATCCTGGGGATGATCTTCTGGCCGCAGGACGTGTTTTTCCTCGCCATCCTGCTGATCATATCGGCCTATTCGCTATTTCTCTTTACTGCGGTTGGCGGGCGCCTGTGGTGTGGATACGCCTGCCCGCAAACGGTGTATACGGAAATATTCACCTGGATTGAGCAGAAGATCGAAGGCGAGCGCAATGCACGGATCAAGCTCGACTCCTCTCCAATGAGCGGACGGAAGCTTTGGTTGCGCACGGCGAAGCACGGGTCGTGGGCGCTGGTGGCGCTCTGGACCGGATTCACGTTTGTTGGCTACTTCACGCCGATCAAGAGCCTGTGGGACGCCGTATGGAGTTTCTCGCTGGGGCCGTGGGAAACTTTCTGGATGTTCTTCTACGGCGCATTTACCTACATATTTGCCGGCCATATGCGCGAACAGGTCTGCAAGCACATGTGTCCCTACGCTCGTTTCCAGGGCGTCATGTTCGACCCCGACACGCTGACGATAACCTATGACACGGAACGTGGCGAACCCCGAGGCCCGCGCAAAAAAGGCGTCGATCCAAAGTCGATCGCGAAGGGTGAATGTGTCGATTGCGGCATCTGCGTGCAGGTCTGCCCGACCGGCATCGACATCCGCGACGGTCTGCAATACGAGTGCATCGGCTGTGCCGCCTGCATCGACGCCTGCGATCAGGTCATGGAGAAGATGGCGTATCCGAAGGGCCTGATCCGCTATTCGACCGAGCATGCGATAGAGCAGCACTGGGGCTGGAAAGAAATCGTCGGCCACGTAATTCGTCCTCGCGTGCTCATCTACTCCGCGATTCTCGGCGCAATCTGCGTGGCCTTTGTCTGGGGCATCGCCAACAAGGCGAGTTTGCGCGTGGATGTGATCCGGGACCGCGCCACGCTGGCGCGGGAGGTAGAAGGCGGGTTGATCGAGAATGTGTATCGACTGCACGTCATCAATGTTTCCGAAGCGCCTCATCGCTACTCAATCAGCGTATCCGGCCTGCCCGGAATAGACATGACGGGCGAGCGTATTGTCGAAGTTCCTGCCGCCGCGGCAAGGAGTATTTCAGTGCAGGTGCGCGTACCGCCGGAATCAGGCAAGAAGGGGTCGAATCAGATATTTTTTGATGTCAAATCTCTAGCCGACGAGAAGGTCGCGGTGCATGAAAAAGCCAGCTTCCTGCAACCATGAGTGAACATGAGTGAAAGCAAAATGAATTCCGTGGATTCCCGCCCCTGGTACCGCGAGCCTTGGCCGTGGATTCTCGCCGCAGGTCCGTTCATCGTAGTGATCGCAGCGTTTTACACGGCATGGCTTGCCGTCAAGAGCAACGATGGGCTGGTCACTGAAGACTATTACCGGAAGGGCCTGTCCGCGAACCAGACCATCGCTCGCAGCGAACAGGCAACCAAAATGGGGCTGGTCGCCGGGGTCCGGATTGCCAGCGATACCTTGTCGGTCCGTTTGCAGGCAAAGGACAGGGATTTCGTGATGCCGCCGACTTTGGCGCTGACCGTTTCACATCCAACCCGCGCCGGCCTGGATCAGGCACGTGTACTGCTGCGGAATGGCGAACTCTATTCCGGGGATGTCCGTCTGCCGGCAGCGGGCCATTGGCTGGTACTGCTCGAAGACGAGCGCAAGACCTGGCGCCTGATGGGAAACGTGATTCTTCCAGCCAACGGAGAAACGCTGATCGGCGGCGTGGCGACGACGGAAAATCGCCCCGTCCCCGCAGACATTCGCAATTGAATCGATCAACCACAAGGAGGCAATATCATGGAAGCTTGGAAACTGTTGATTGGCAGTGACATCGGTCTGCTAAGCCTGTTTACGATCGGCTTCGTGGTAGTGATGGGCATTTATCTCTACGGCTACGCCAGGAAGCACATGGAAGAAGACGCCCGTAACGCGAAGTAGGCGTTAACGCAAGACTGCCAGGGAGCAAGAAATGCAGAAAATCTTCTGGGTGCTGTGGCCCTCGTTTTTGGTCGCCGGAATCGCCGAAGGATTGTTCTTCACCGTGATCGATCCGCAGGAGTTGTACCTTTTCGGCGAGCCGGTGCACTTGTCGAAGATCGCGACCTATTCCGTCGGTTTCTTTGGCTTCTGGGCAGTTTGTGCAGCGTCCAGCCTGATGACATGTTTTCTCCAGCGCAGCGCGGCAGAGGTCAACAAGGGTGTGGGCGTCCACCCGCGCCCGGGAGACAGCACCGGCAGCTAGGTCCGCCGGTGTCTGCCCGCTGGCTTGACCCCCCTGATTGTTTGCGATGCGGATGCAGGGTTGGCGCAGGATTGACGATCCCGGCTGAAGGGGCCGTCGCAACCTTGTACCGGTAACGGCATCGAAGTTTCCGGCGCACGGCACTGATTGCGCCGCGCTCTTCCGCCACCAGACAACTGACGGCAAGAGAGCGTGTTCGTCTTGCATGATCGCCGGCGCGGAATGTGGCAAGGCCGTCGTCCCGTTACCTGACTTCGATCAGCGATAGACCAATACCGGAATCTTCGAATGGGTCAGAACCTTCTGTGTTTCCGAGCCGAGCAGGAGGCCACTGATTCCCCTGCGGCCATGCGAGGCCATGAAAATCAGATCGGCGCCCGATTCTTCGGCTGCGGCGATGATCGCCTCATAGGGAATATCGCTGACGGAGCTTGCGGTAGCGCTGACAACACCCGCCGCCTTGGCGGCGGCCTCGTGCATCGCCAGGATTTCCGTCGCCTGCTGCTGTGCCATTTCCGCGAACTTGTCCGGCGTGGTGGGATCGATCAGGGCACCCTCGCCGTAAAACGCCACCGGATAGTCCGGCTTGGCGAAGAAGAACGTGATCTTAGCCCCGGTTTCCCGGGCAAAGTCGATGGCTCGACTTGCTGTGTCGGATGACAGCTTCGATCCGTCGGTTGGAACGAGTATGTGCTTGAACATTGGGTTTGATCCTCCAAAAGGGCATCCTAGCTTACTGAAAAGCAGCAGGGTTGATCAAGATCAATAGCAACCTGAACTATACCCGACGGGCATCGGGCACAATGGCAACATGGCGGTTGCAGCAAGGTACCGCCTTTGTGGAGTGGAGAATATCGTCATGAGTCCGACCAAACAGTCCAAGTCATCGACAACCCCCCAGTCTGCCTGGCGGGCTGTGAATCAGGCGGTTGAGGCCAAGATCGATCCGATCGGAATGACCACCCCGCTGATGCACGCGCAGCTCGCCTGGCTGTCGCATCCGCAGGAGATGTCCGAAACCCTGACCGAGTTTTCGACCAAGCTGTGGGAACTGCAGACTCATTCCTGGCATCGCGCGCTGGGCATGCCGAGCAAGGACGTGGTATCGCCGAATCCGGACGACACGCGCTTCGCCGACCCGATATGGAGTGACTCGGCGAGCTGGGACATCGTCAAGGAATGGTACTTGATGATGACTCACCAGGTGCAGGACATGCTCTATGACACGCCCGGGCTGTCGAGTCGCGACCGGCGCCGCGCCGCGTTCTGGTGGCGCAAGTGGCTCAACGCCATCGCGCCGACCAATTTCCTGCTGACCAATCCGGCTGCCATGCAAAAGGCGATGGAAACGCGCGGTGAGAGTTTGCTTAAGGGATTCAACAACTTCGTCACCGACTTCCAGGCGGGCGACGTACAAATGGCGCGCCCGACGGATTTCGTGGTTGGCAAGGATCTGGGAACCACGCCGGGCAAAGTCGTGTTCCGCAATCGCCTGCTGGAGGTTCTGCACTACACGCCGACCAGGGACAAGGTTTTCGAGATGCCCATCGTGATCGTC
>JAIOPW010000260.1 GCA_021413665.1 Rhodocyclales bacterium
CCGGGTGGCGGAGACGATTTCCATGCAGGTCATGGTGAAGGCGCCGTCGCCGACGATGGCGAACACCTCACGATCCGGATTGACCAGCCGGGCGCCGATGGCGGCCGGCACCGCGTAGCCCATGCTGTTGAAATCGGTGGGGACGATCAGGCACTTGGTCTGCCGCACCGGAAACAGTTCGGCGGTCAGGTAGGTGTGGTTGCCGTCGTCGACCACGGCGATCGCATCGTCGGGAACCGCCGCGCGCAGGGCGTTGAAGAACACGGCGGGATTGACCTTGCCGCCGCTGTCGTGGCGCAGCCATTCGTCGTTGTAGGCAGCCTTGTCGCGCCGGATGCGGGCGTGGAGTTCCGCATTCGCCGTGCGCCCTGCGCCGACCTTCTTCAACTCGTCCAGCAGTGCGCTTAGCACCGCACTGGCATCGCCCTCCAGCGCCACGGCCGCCGGGTAGTTGGCGCTGAAAACTTTAGGATTGATGTCGACATGCACCAGACCGGGCGGCACCGTGACGCCGAAGCTGCCGGTGGCGATCTCCGCGAAGCGGGTGCCCACCGCCAGCATGCCGTCGCAGCCGGCAAAGGCATTGCGTGCGGTGGGCACCGCGGCAGCGCCGAAGCCGAAGCCGGTATGCAGGGGGTGGCTGGCAGGAAACACCGAGAGTCCTTGCAGCGTGGTCGCTACCGGCGCCTGCAGAAACTCGGCGATGGCCCGGGTCTGCTCGAAGGCGTCGCGCGCGCCCCAGCCGATGAACAGGCCGGGCTGCTTTGCGGCCAGCAGCATTTCGGCGGCACGCCGGATTTCGCCGGCAGCCGCCCGCTGCGGCCTGGCGATGACCGGTGCGGCCGGAATGTCCGGCACCTCGCCGGGAAACATCTGGATGTTGACCGGGATCTCGACGAACACCGGTCCCGGCTCATCCGAGCGCGCGATCTCCCAGGCCTTGAACAGGGTGGGCACGATCTCGGCGTGGCTGGTGACGAGGAAGCTGGCCTTGGTCAGCGGCTTGAGGAAGGCATGCTGGTCGAGTTCGTGCAACTGGTAGCGCTTGTCCAGGTCGGTGCGGATGCCGCCGCAGATCACCAGCATCGGGATGCCGTCGAGGAAGGCTTCGCCGATGCCGCTCGCGGCATGGGTAGCACCCGCGGCCGGCACGATGACCAGGGTGCCGGTCTGGTCCGAGGTGCGGCTGACGCCGTCGGCCATGAAGGACGCGCCGCCTTCGTGGGTCACCAGCACCGGCGTGATTTTTTCGGAGCTGTTGAGTTCGTCGTACAACTCGGTGTTGTGCACTCCGGGGATGCCGAAGGTGTAGCGGATGCCGAGGGCTTCGAGGGCCTTTACCGCGATCCATGCGCCGGTGCGTTTCATTCGGGATTTCTCCAGGTCTCGTTCATGGCTTCAGGTGATCGATGCGGCGGCCTGTCCGGCGATGCGGCCGGTGAGGATGCAGCCGCCGAGGAAGCCGCCCTCGAGTGCGCGCAGGCCATGCATGCCGCCGCCGCCGAAGCCCGCCGCTTCGCCCGCCGCGTACAGGCCGGGTATGGCTTCGCCGGCGTGATCCAGCACACGGCTTTGCAGGTCGGTCTGGATGCCGCCGAGGCTCTTGCGGCTGATGATGAATTCGCGCACCGCGAGCAGCGGCCCGGCATTCGGGTCGAGGATCTTCTGGAACTTGCAGGTGCGGATGCGATCACCCTTCCAGTGCCGCACGTAGGCGATGCGCCGCAACTGCTCGTCGTTGTGCAGGCTCTGGCCGCGCTCGATCTGGGCATCGTAGTTCCTTGTGGCGGTGCGGATGGCGTCCAGACTCACGGCGTCGTCGCCCTGTAGCGCGTTCATTCTCGCCACCAGCTCGGGCAGGTCGCGGCCGACCACGAAGTCTTCGCACGAGGAAGTCATCTCGTCGTAGAGCCACTGGTTGCCGAACAGCAGGTCGCGCAGGAAGGCAAACTTCTTCTTGTCGCGAATCGAGGGGTTGAATTCGGCGCCGGAAACCGCGAGTTCCTTCAGCGCGATGCGCCGGTTCATCAACTGCCAGGAGTACTGCCGCTCCTGGGCGCACACCTGCGCCACCAGATCGCGCGTGTCGAAGCCCGTCACCAGTGGCATCGGGCCGATGCGCTCGCCGCGCCAGTTGAGCCACAGGGCGGAGCGCGGCGGCACCACGGACAGGCCATGTCCGGGTTTGCGCGGCCGCGGATGATGGACCCCGGCGGCATAGTTCCACATCGCGTCCAGATGCGTGAGCCGGCCGCCGACGCTGCTTACGGCATCGTGCAGGCGACCGTCGGCAAAGCGGTGGGAGCCGTTCAGAATCACCGGTGGCGGCGAGTTCCAGTCGCGGTGCCAGTGTTGCCGCACGCGCTCGATGTTGCCGTTGAAGCCGCCGGCCGCAATGATCACGCAGCCGGAGTTGAGCTCGAAAGGCTTTTGATCCGCTTCGCCGATCCCGGCGCATCCGGTGACCACGCCATTCGATGTCAGCAGATTTTCCACGCGCTGGCCGAAGCGAATCTCCAGTCGTTCGTGTCGCGGGTGACGATGCAAACGGTCGATCAGGCGCAGCGCCAGTTCCCGCCCGGTGCCCCAGACGATGTGAAAGCGCGGCACCGAGTTGCCGGGCGTGTAGAGGCCGCGCTCGACCCAGTGCGGCGCGGGCAGGAAGCCCACTCCGCGCTGGCGCAGCCAGACACCGACTTCATCGTGGCAGCGCTGCACATAAGCTTCGGCCCAGGCGCAGGGCCAGCGGTCGGCCAGGTCGAGTTCGCCGAAGGCATGCCAGTCGGCCAGCGCCAGCTCGGGCGTATCGCGAATGCCGGCACGCCGCTGCTCGGGCGTGCCGACCAGAAAGATGCCGCCGAAGCTTTCCTTCGCCAGGCCACCGAAGTTCTCTTCCGTGTCGCGCTCCAGAATCAGCACCCGGCGTCCGGCATCGAGCAGTTCCAGCGCCGCGCAGATGCCGGCAATGCCGCCACCAATGACGATGACTTCGCTCACTGTTCCATCCTCCTGTTTTTTTTGGGAGTTTAGCCCGAAACGGGGTTGTGCCAAGTGGCGCCGTGGCGCGCATCGCCAATGACTGCTGGCGCTTTCATCGATTAAGCTGTGTACTCGCAAGGAGAACTCGATGCACGTTCGACACTGGCTGGCTCTCGGGCTCATGCTTGTTCAGGTATGGGCTTTGGCGCAAACGACGGAGCCACTGCCGCCACTTTCGCTCGAAGACGCGCGCGCGCAGCGTGTCCGGGGCAAGGCTTTGAAGGCGGAGGCCGAGGCGCGCTACGAAGCCGAGAAGGCGGAATGCCAGGCGCGGGTCATTGCCGTCGGCTGCATGAGTTCGGCCAAAGACAGGCGTACCGCCACGGTGCGGGAGGCGGACACGCTCGAACGCGGGGGTCGCAAGGCCGAACGCGAAGCGCACCAGCGGGAAATCGAGGCCAAAGCTGCGAAGCGTGCCGCCGAGGCGCCGGGTCGCGAAGCAAAACAGCAGGCCGACGTCGAGCGCCATCGCGAAAAGGAAGCGCAACGGGTGGCGGAACGCGAGCGGCGCCAGTCCGAGGACGCGGCCAAACTTGAAACCCGTCGCGGCAAAGCGGCGGCGGAGCGGGCCGCAAAGCAGCGCAAGATCGAAGCGAGGCAGCAGGAGGACGCGGCGCGCGCGGCGCGGGCGCCGGAGAATGCAAAGAAGCGGGCAGAGCGCGAACGGCGGCACGCCGAGCGGGTCAGGAAAATCGACGAACGGGCGCAGCGATACGCCGAAACGCTGAAGCGGCGAGCGGCGGCAGCAATGAGCGCCAGCCTGCCCTTGTCCAGTCCGGCGGAGAGCGCATAGCCGAACTTGCCGTCGATCCAGTAGAAGACGTTGACCGTGCCTTCCTGCGCGAAGCGGAACGCGGTGTCGCGGTTGCTGGTGTTCTCGGTCGAGACATAGAGCGTCAGCCGCTGGCCGCTCGCATCCTGGTACATGAACTGGGCGACGGGTCCGCTGTTGCCGGGCAACAACCGGCCGCCGACCAGTTCAAAGCCCTGGGCGCCCAGCTTGGGCGGGCGCACCGGCGTACCCAGGCGCTTGGAAAGCCAGGCAACCAGTTGGTCCTCCTGCTGTGCCGTGATCTCGACCGGGCGCCGCACGTCGGGGCTGAACACCGCGTGGGCCACCGCTGCCTGATGCGGCAGCGACATCGACGAAGCCTTGGCCAGGCTCTCCGCCGACGGGTAACGGTCGTGCGCCATCCAGCCGGCAAGGCCGCTGACCAGGGCGATGACGAAGCCGGCGGCAATCCGCTGCAGCGACCAGCGGGGCAGGAAAGCCTTGTCGCCGCCGGCCACGGCGGCGGGCGGCGAAGACGTCAGCGCGACCAGGCTTTCGGGCACGGCTTCATCGAGCACCGGATTGAACAGGGTCCGCAGTTCCTGCTTCTGCGCCAGGTAGGCGCGCGCCCGTTCCGCCTCTTCCGGTCGGGTGGCCAGGTAGGCCTGCACCTCGGCGCGTCGCGCTTCGGGCAGGGTCGCGTCGACCCAGGCGTGCAACTCGGCTTCGGTAATCGGGAGATTGCTCATCGCACGACTCTCAGTTTGGTGCTTGCGGTCTGGCCTGCCATGATCAGGCGCAGCCTTTCGCGGCCGCGGGACAGGCGCGACATGACGGTGCCGACCGGAATGCCCAGCGTGGTCGCGACGTCCGCATAGCTCATTTCTTCCAGCGCCACCAGCAGCATGACTTCGCGCTGCTCGTCGGCGAGCTGGCCCAGCGCTGATTCGATATCCCTCAGCTCCAGTGCATCGGCCTGGGTGGGACGCGTCGGCAACTCGAAATCATCCGTATCGATGGACTGCGTGGACAGCCGCGGCCGCCGCAACAGGTCGACCCGCAGGTTGTGCATGATGCCGAACAGCCAGGCGCGCATGTCGCTGCCGGCCCGCCATTGGTGCAGGCGGGACCAGGCCCGCTCCAGCGTGTCCTGCACCAGGTCGTCGGCGGCGGCGCGATCGCCGAGCAGCGCCCGCGCGTAACGGCGCAGGCGGGGAATCTCGGCCAGGATCGCGCTGCTGTCCACTCGGCGACTAAGGCTTGACGATGTGCCAGGCGTTGTTGAGGAAGCCGTCACCAGTCTTGTCGCCCGGCTTCTGGTCCTTGATCCAGAAGTAGAGCGGCTTGCCTTTCAGTGCCCACTGCTTCTTGCCGTCGTCACGGGTGACGATGCTGTAGTCGCCGCTGGCGGTAGCGCCATCCATGGCGAAGAGCGGCGGCCAGTTCGTGGCGCAGGGTCCGTTGCAGACGCTCTTGCCGCTGCCGGCGGTGTCCTTGTCGAAGGTGTAGAGGGTCATGCCGTTGGGGCCGGTGAGCACGCCGTTGCTCGCCATGGCCGGGGCGGCCGGACGGGTGTCGTTGGCGGAACACGCCGCCAGGGTGGCCGATGCGAGCAGCGCGAGCGCCAGATTGGTGATCTTCATGATGTTCTCCGTTGGGGTTGGGGGTCCTACCCCTGCATGAACGTCGATACCCCTGTACTTATTCCGCGGGCGGAAAAATAAGCCGTCATCGATGACGGGTCGCCGGCCCTTGCCGCCGCTTTCGCAGCCCGACTCGAAAGTCGGCGCTGGCGATACGGCGATTGGCTCGCTAAGCACCCAATGCGAGGGCGCCCGCCTCAGCGACGACGCCATCCTCCGAAGATTTCATGCCGGAAACGCCGATCGCGCCCACGTAGGCCCCATTGCGGACCAGCGGCAGGCCGCCCTCCAGGCAGATCGCGTCGGGCATCGTCACCATCCCCGGGCGTCCCTGCAATACCGCATCCTCGAAGGCCTTGGTCGGCCGCTTGAAGAGGATCGCGGTGCGGGCTTTCTGTTCGGCGACACGCACCGAGCCCTTCTGCGTGCCGTCCATGCGCTCCAGCGTGATCAGGTGGCCGCCGTCATCGACGATGGCGATGACCACGGTCCAGTTTCGTTCGGCCGCCGCGTTGCGGGCCGCCAGGGAGATGCGCTGCGCGTCTGCGAGAGTGAGCATGTCGGACTCCGGAAGGGTTTGCCAGGATGCTTGAGCATACGAGCATCCGGTCGTGGCGGGTGCAAAAAGCAAAACGCCCCTTTCGGGGCGTTTTGCTTGGTACTCTGGCGGAGACGCAGGGATTCGAACCCTGGATCCAGGTTTTGCCCAGATGCGCCCTTAGCAGGGGCGTGCCTTCGACCACTCGGCCACGTCTCCGAAAACGATTTTGAACGCGAGGCCCGCTACCGTTTGCAGGGGGCGGAGTATACCCGAATCGCCCCTTGCTGTTGGCGCGGCCGGTCGGGCTAGCCGCGCAGGCTGATGTGAGGCCAGCCGCGTTGGGCGGCGGCTTGCGCCAGCGTGGCGTCGGCATCGACCGCCACCGGGTTGGTGACCTGCTCCAGCAGCGGCAGGTCGTTGTGCGAGTCGCTGTAGAACCAGCTCTGCTCGAAACTGCCCAGCCACAGGCCGAGCGATTCGAGCCAGGCGTTGACGCGCGCTATCTTGCCTTCGCGAAACGACGGCATGCCGCGTGCCTGGCCGGTGAAGCGGCCGTTTTCCTGGGCGGGGATGGTGGCGATCAGGTGCG
>JAIOPW010000261.1 GCA_021413665.1 Rhodocyclales bacterium
CCAGGCTCTTTGGGACGCGCCCGGCCCCATCCCGCCCCCGGCCCGCGGTGCGGATCAGGCGGCACGCTGGCTGGCAAGTGAATTGAAGCTGGTCTGACGGGACGCCGAAACAATTGACATCAATGGCAAAGCGTTTAGAAAGCGCGCCTTTCCCGCCTCTCCAGGATCATTGCAATGCCGGGTATTCGCCTCAAGGAAAACGAGCCGTTTGAAGTCGCGATCCGTCGCTTCAAGCGCGCCATCGAGAAGACTGGCCTCCTCACCGAACTGCGCGCACGCGAGTTCTACGAGAAGCCCACGACCGAGCGCAAGCGCAAGGCCGCCGCCGCCGTCAAGCGCCATCACAAGCGCATTCGCAGCCAGCTTCTGCCGCCAAAGATGTATTGAGCAACACCCCGGTTCGCGCTGTAGCGGCGAACTTCGGTTGTATCGCTTGAACAGGAAAACCGCCAATCGGCGGTTTTTGTGTTTTCTGGAAAGGATGTTCCGATGAGCCTCGAAACGCGTATCGACGACGACTGGAAAGCCGCCATGAAGGCTGGCGAAAAGGCGCGCAAGGACGCATTGAGCCTGCTGCGCGCCGCCATCAAGCAAAGGCGGGTCGACGAGAAGATCGAGATCGACGACGCGGCGGTGATTTCAGTGATCGAGAAGATGCTCAAGCAGCGCAAGGATTCCATCACCCAGTACGAAGCCGCCAAGCGGCAGGATCTGGCCGACATCGAAAAATTTGAATCTTCGGTGCTCACCGCTTACATGCCGCAGGGTTTGAGCGCCGCCGAGATCGCGGCAATCGTATCCGCCGCCGTTGCGGAATCCGGCGCCAGGGCGCCGGCCGACATGGGCAAGGTAATCGCCCTGGTCAAGCCCCGGGTCGCCGGCCGCGCCGACATGGGCGAAGTCTCGAAGCTGGTCAAGGCGAAACTGGCCGGCGGCTGAAGCGCGGCATAATGGCCGCGTGATCCCAGAAAGCTTCGTCCAGGAACTGCTTGCCCGCATCGACATCGTCGATGTGGTCGAACGCTACGTGCCGTTGCGCAAGGCCGGGGCCAATTACAGCGCCTGCTGCCCGTTCCATTCCGAGAAGACCCCATCCTTCACGGTCAGTCCGTCCAAGCAGTTCTATCACTGCTTCGGCTGCGGCGCGCACGGCAGCGCCATCGGCTTCCTGATGCAGCATGCCGGCATCGGTTTCATCGAGGCGGTCGAGGACCTCGCCTCGTCGGCCGGCCTGCAGGTGCCGCACGAGGAACGCAACCGCGCCGAACGGGCGAAGAAGGCACCGCTGACCGAACTCATGGCGCGCGCCATGCATTTTTATCGCGAGCAATTGAAGGCCTCACCCAAGGCCGTGGACTACCTGAAGAACCGGGGGCTCACCGGGGAGATTGCGGCCAAGTTTGCGCTGGGCTACGCCCCCGACGGCTGGCAGGGCCTGCAACAGGCATTCCCCGACTACAACGACCAGGCACTGGTCGAATGCGGCCTCGTCATCGTCAATGAGCAGGGGCGGCGCTATGACCGCTTCCGCGACCGCGCCATGTTTCCGATCCTCGACCAGCGCGGCAACGTGATCGGCTTCGGCGGCCGGGTGATCGGCCAGGGCGAACCCAAATACCTGAATTCGCCGGAAACGCCCCTGTTCGAGAAGGGGCGCGAACTCTACGGCCTGACCCAGGCGCGGCAGGCGATACGTGACACCGACACGGTGATCGTGGTCGAGGGCTACATGGACGTGGTGGCGCTGGCACAGCACGGCATCGGCAACGCCGTGGCGACGCTGGGAACCGCCTGCACACCCACCCACGTGCAGAAGCTGTTGCGCCAGGCGTCCAGAGTCGTGTTCTGCTTCGACGGCGATGCCGCCGGACGCAAGGCCGCCTGGCGCGCGCTGGAGGCGAGCCTGGAACAGTTGTCCGACGACAAGTCGGCGGGTTTCCTGTTCCTGCCGCCGGAACACGATCCCGACAGCTTCGTTCGTGCCGAAGGGGCGGAAACCTTCAAACGCCTGGTCGCCCATCCGACGACGCTGACCGAGTTCCTGCTGCGCGAACTCAAGGCCGGGGGCGACCTGGCCAGTGCCGAGGGCCGCGCCCGCCT
>JAIOPW010000262.1 GCA_021413665.1 Rhodocyclales bacterium
GCGGCGGGTCGACGCTGACGGTTTCGACGACGACGGGCTTGCCGTATTCGCGGCTGATGACTGCGCGGGCTTGTTGCGTCATGGTGACTCCTTTATGAGGATGGATGGAATGCCAACGTGAAACTGAGATCGAAGCCTCCCGCAGGAACGCGCGCAGCGCGCCGATCAGCAACCCCCCGTGAGGGGGGAAGGGGGGCGGGTGACCAATTGCTTTTCGCGTCTAGCATCTGCGGTAAATGTCGCTCTACACCATGAGCGTAAACGGCTATTCCTTGTACCAGACCAGTTGCTGCGTCGTGGCGAGCAGCGTGCCGTCGGTGCTCCAGACGTGGCCGTGGTGGTCGAAGTGGCCGTCGCTGAAGGCCTGGGCCTGGGCCACGCCGAGCAGGGGTGCGGCGCCCTGGCGGGCCAGCGCCTCTTCGCCGGCGTGGAAGTAGATGTTGATCGATACCGTGCCGATGGGTACGAAGTCCGGGCGGCGCAGGAAGATGCGCGGCAGGAAGCTGTCGCACAGCGCCGTCAGTGAAGCGAAGTCGAGCGCGCGCGGCGGATTGTCGGCGACCCAGACGTGGGAGAGGCTGTCGTCATTCACGGCGAAGGGCTTGCCGCGCACGATGCGGAACTCGTAGCGCTGGAGGAAGCCGGTCGCCTTGCGCGGCGGCGCGATTTCGCACTTGTCGGCCGGTGGCACCTCGGGACGCGTGGCTTCGACCTGGCTCCAGGTTTCGCGGCGAACGGCGCAGATGGCGATGGCCTGCGCCAGCACCTTGTCCTGTTGCGAGAGGCGGATGGCCCAGTGCTGGCTGCTGCGGTTGGCGCGCACCAGTTCGGTGTCGATGGCGAACTCGCCGGCCTCGATCGGCGCCAGGAAGTTCAGCGTGAAGGACAGCGGCGTGCCACGCCGTTCGGGATGGTCGAGCATGGCCTGCATCATGGCGCCGGCCGTGGCGCCGCCGAAGGGACTGACCATGTTCCAGTAGTCTTCGCTGGTGCGGCCGCGCCAGCGGTCGGGCGGCTCATGCAACAGCGCGATGGCGGTATCGAAGGGATGCGGGTTCATATCTTGCGGGCCTTGTCGCTCCAGTAGGCGTCGCGGATGCGGCGCTTGACCACCTTGCCGTTGTCGTCGCGCGGCAGGCCGTCCACGATGTCGATGCGGCGCGGCACCTTGTAGGCGGCGATGCGTTCGCGCAGTGTCTGGCGGATGGCCTCGGCGTCGAGCGTGACGCCGGCTTCGGC
>JAIOPW010000263.1 GCA_021413665.1 Rhodocyclales bacterium
GCCCACATCCAGACCATCGGCCTGGGCAACGGGCTCGGGGTCAAGGCCGGACGCTTCTTTTCCGGCATCGGCTATGCCAACGAGCAGCACCCGCACATGTGGGATTTCTCCAATGCGGCGCTGCCCTACGAGGCCTTCTTCGGCCCGCAGCTCGGCTACGACGGCGTCCAGTTCAAGTGGGTGGCGCCGACCGAGCTGTTCTTCGAACTGGGGGCCGAATTCGGTCGCGCTCGCGGCTTTCCGGCCAGCGACGGGGAGCGCAACAAGAACGGCCTGATGTCGGGCAGCCTGTTCGCCCATGTCGGCGGCGACGTCGGCGTCGCCAACAGTTGGCGCGCCGGCGCCTCGTTCTTCAGCAGCAAGCCGCGCGACCGGACCTACGACGACGTGGATAGCACCAACACGACGGTGACCAACAGCTTCTCCGGCAAGAGCAACACCACGGTGCTGGACTTCGTCTGGAAGTGGGCACCGGAAGGCAGTGCAAAGGAGCGCGGCTTCACCTTCCAGAGCGAGTGGTTCCGCCGCCAGGAAACGGGTGAGCTGACCTATGACACCACGGCGGCGAGCCTCGGCACCGCGACCGATGCCTTCCGCTCGACCCAGTCCGGCTTCTACGCCCAGGGCGTCTGGCAGTTCAGGCCGCACTGGCGCGCCGGCTACCGTTACGACCAGCTCTCCGCGGCGAACATGTCCATCGGACTGGTGGACAACGCGACACTGGCCGCCGCCGACCTGCCACTGCTGCAAGGCTTCAAGCCCAAGCGGCACACCGCGATGGTCGATTACTCGCCCTCCGAGTTTTCGCGCATCCGCTTCCAGGTCGCGCGCGACCAGACCCGCCCCGGCATCACGGACAACCAGGTCTGGGTGCACTACATCATGAGCATGGGCGCCCATGGCGCCCACAAATACTAGGAGTCGGAATCATGAAACGTCTATTGCTTGTTCTTCTCGCCATCGCCGCCATGCCGGCGGCGGCAGCCCTCAAGGTCTTCGCCACCGTGCCCGAGTGGGGTGCGCTGGCACAGGAAATCGGCGGCGACCAGGTGCAGGTGTTTGTCGCCACCACGGCGTTGCAGGATCCGCACCGCATCGACGCCAGGCCTTCCCTGATCGCCCGCGCCCGCAGTGCCGACCTGCTGATCGCCACCGGCGCCGAACTGGAAATCGGCTGGCTGCCGCCGGTTCAGCGCGAATCCGGCAACAGCCGCATCCAGTCCGGCCAGGCCGGCTATTTCGAAGCGGCGCAGCATGTCGCCATGCTTGAAATTCCGGCACGGCTGGACCGGGCGGACGGCGACGTGCATGCCGGGGGCAACCCGCATATCCAGACCGATCCGCGCAACGTTCTCAAGATCGGCGAGGCGCTGGTGCAACGCATGAAGCAGATCGATCCGGCCAATGCCGCCGGCTACGACAGCCGCTGGCGGGTCTTCAGCGAGCGCTGGCGCGCCAGTCTGGCGCGCTGGGAAAAGTCGGCGGCGCCGCTCAGGGGTGTGGCGGTCATTACCCAGCACAAGGCCTGGGCCTACCTCTTCGACTGGCTGGGCATGCGCGAAGTGGGCACGCTGGAACCCAAGCCGGGTGTGGAGCCGACCGTGGCGCATCTGTCCCTGGTGCGGGACCAGGCCGCCAACAGTCGCCCGCGCATGGTGATCCGTGCCGCCTACAACTCGGCACGTCCGGCGGAATGGTTGTCGGCCGAAGCGAAGTTGCCCGTCGTC
Source organism: Rhodocyclales bacterium (assembly GCA_021413665.1). Taxonomy (GTDB): domain Bacteria; phylum Pseudomonadota; class Gammaproteobacteria; order Burkholderiales; family Rhodocyclaceae; genus Sulfuritalea. The sequence goes on from JAIOPW010000263.1 coordinate 1,728, forward strand.
GTCTTGCCCTTCACCGTCGGTGGCACACCGGAGGCGAAAGACCTGACGACGCTGTTCGACGACACGGTGGCGCGACTGCTGAAGCCGCTGAAATGAGCCCCGACCTGCAAGGACTCGATCCAGGCCTGCTGCTGGCCCCCTTCGCCGCGGGCCTGCTGGTGCTCGCTACGCACGTGCCGCTGGGGATCGAGGTCCTGCGCCGGGGCATCATTTTCATCGATCTGGCGGTGGCGCAGGTGGCGGCGCTCGGGGCGGTCGCCGCCAGCCTGGTCGATCTCGACGCCGTGTTTCACGGTATCGGTCTGCACGGCCTCGGCGCCCAGCTCGCAGCCGGCCTCGCGGCGATCCTCGGCGCCCTGCTGCTGACCTGGAGCGAACGGCGCTGGCCGGAGATCCAGGAAGCGTTGATCGGCCTGGTCTTCGTCTTCGCCGCCGCCGCCGGCATCCTGCTGCTGGCGCATCACCCGCACGGCGGCGAACACCTGCGCGACCTGCTGGCGGGCCAGTTGCTCTGGGTGAATTGGCAGCAACTGTTGCCTGTGGCCGTCATTTATGTGGGCGTTCTGGCCTTGTGGCTGGGACCGGCGCAACGCTGGCCGCGCCTTGCCTTCTACTTGTTGTTCGCGGTCACGGTGACGGCGTCGGTGCAACTGGCGGGAGTGCTGCTGGTGTTCACCAGCCTGATCGCGCCCGCCGTCGCGACCCGCGCCTTGCGTGGTCGATGGCGCATTCCGGCTGCGTATCTGGTCGGCGCCGCGGGTTACGCCGGAGGCCTCGCCTTGTCCTTGTATGTCGATCTTCCCGCCGGGGCGACCGTGGTTTGCTGCCTCTGCCTGCTGGCGCTGGCGGGGCTCTGCTGCTTCAGGCCGGGGGCCGGCGAGTTATACTGCGCGACCTCCAACCCGGAAGATACAGATCCAGATCAGTGGCAGACGAAGACGACGACGATCTGATGTCCCTCGATTTCACGGTGCCCGGCGCGTTCGA
>JAIOPW010000264.1 GCA_021413665.1 Rhodocyclales bacterium
ACAACGCCACCAGATACAGGCAGGTGGTGGCGATGTCGAGACCGGAAAACCCCGTGTTAACCCCCGGAATCAAATGCGTCACGACGATCGCAACGTTGATGAACAGAAGCCACAACAGGCCGACGCGGATTCCCTTGAGGAAGAATGCCGCGGCGGAAAGCAGGAAGAACAGGGACAGCCGGTTGGTTTGATACGGCGCCAGCAGGTAGATGGCAAAGAACAGGACAAAGCAAAGCACCAGGGCGACCGAGGCGATCAGCTCGACCTTTTCCGGGTGCCGCTTGAGGTAGTAAAGCAGTGCGAACGCGGCAAAGGAAAAACCGAAATCGAACGCGGCCAGGGCCGGCGCCGACGGCAGGCGATACAGCCCGATACCCATCGCGAGCAGGGCGGCCAGAAAGAATATGCCGTTGAGAAAGGCACGCTTGTACTTGAGATCCCGCTCATTGGCTGGCAAGCGCTGGTTGGATGGGGGCATTCGGAGCGGGGTCAGGTTCATGTCAATGGGTTGGATCGGGTTCATTCTACGACTTCCGAACCGGGACAAGACCCCTGGGTTTACTCGGGATACACGGCATGAAGTCGCCGAAAACGTCCGCAACACACCGCCGCCTTCCTCATTTCGTCGGGCGGGTGCTATCGTTGCCCAATGACACCCACACTATCCATCGCCACCTGGAACATCCACAAGGGCTTTTCCCAGTTCAATCGCCGCATGATGGTGCATGAGCTGCGCGACCGCCTGCGCGAACTGTCGGCCGACATCGTCTTCCTCCAGGAAGTGCAGGGTCTGCACATCGGGCACGCCGAACAGCACCCGGACTGGCCGTCGCAACCCCAGCACGAATTCCTCGCCGAAGACGTCTGGGGCAACCACTCCTACGGTCGCAACATGGTCTATGACCACGGCCACCACGGCAATGCGATCCTGTCGCGCTTTCCGATCCTGCATGAACACAACCAGGACGTGACTCATCTGCGCTTCGAAAAGCGCGGGCTGCTGCACTGTGCCGTCGAACTGCCAGGACAGCCGACGCATCTGCACTGCGTCTGCGTACACCTGTCGCTGTTCGCGCGCTCGCGACGACGGCAGATGGACGCCCTGGCGAGCCGCATCGAAGACCTGGTGCCGGCCGGTGCGCCGTTGCTGATCGCCGGCGACTTCAACGACTGGCGCAACCACGCCGACACGCTGTTGGCGGATCGCCTCGGCCTGGTCGAGGTGTTCGCCGGCGACACGCTGCGCCCGTCGCGCAGCTACCCGGCGACGCTGCCCTTGTTCCGCCTCGACCGCATCTACCAGCGCGGCCTCGACCTCGTCACCACGCAGCTTCATGCCGGACCGCCGTGGTCGGCCATCTCCGACCACGCCGCACTTTCCGCCGGGTTCCGGCTCAAGATCGCCGTACCGTGAGCACCGACTTTCCCGCCGGCGGTCCTGACGGCTTCCTGGCGGGCAACCGCCTGCGATTGCTGCGCTCGGGAGCCGAATATTTTCCCGCGCTGATTGCCGCGATTGACGCAGCCGCGCACGAGGTGCATCTCGAAACCTACATCTTTGCCGACGACAGGACCGGGCGCCTTGTGGCCGCGGCGCTGGCCGCCGCCGCGCAGCGGGGTGTCGCGGTACGCCTGCTGGTGGATGGCTTCGGCGCGCGCGACTTTGCGGCGGGCCTCGGAACATCGCTGGCGGCCGCCGGCGTCGAGGTGATGACCTACCG
>JAIOPW010000265.1 GCA_021413665.1 Rhodocyclales bacterium
CCCATGTCGGCAAGGAGCGCCCCCAGATTAGCGGTGAGCGTGGTCTTGCCGACACCCCCCTTGGTGCTGGTCACAGTGAATTTGATCATCGAATCGGCGCGGTTTCAGGTCATGGTTCAGTCATACGAAATTCCTCGGCAAAGTGTCGGATCAGGGTTGCAGATAGTCGTCCAGACCATGCTGGGCGAAGATCTTGCGGATACGTTTGATTTCCTCGTAGAGCGTTGCGCGCGGGATTCGGAGCTTCTCTGAGGCCTCTTTGATGGACAGGCCCTGTGCACCGAGCAGATCGCACAGGCGCCGCTGCTCGGGCGTGAGCCGGCTCATGACCTCCGTAACGTCGATACGAATGTCGGACGGATCGAACGACTCTTGCCCACCCAGATCCCGACCCTGTTCGGCATCGACCAGATCGGCATAGGTGGGTGCATCCTCGGAGTCACCCACCGTATCGTCCAGGGAAACGGTTTCCTGGTCGCCCCGTCGCTTGTCGGTCTCCCGCTCGCGCGCCAGATCGATCAGCTTGTTGCGCACGACCCGCGCCATGTAGGCGATGGGCGGACCGCCCGGATCGGCAACTACCTGCCGCCGCACTTCAACCCAGTGCATCAGGCATTCCTGCAGGAGGTCGTCGAACTCCTCCCGATACAGACTTCGTGATCGCCGGCGAAATTCCCCGATGAGTTTCTTGGTGACTGCTATCTCCCAGCCCTGTAGACCATTGCCCTGTTTGAGCGCCATGGCGCCCCCCTTTCGTCAGTTGAAAGGGCGGCAATGTGACCAATGACGTTGCTATTTAGCTAAATGGCATCGAAATAAATATATCCATATGACCTAGGGCATATACGCCGACAGTTTTGAAGGCAATTCCGTATTCATGAAGGATGGATCTAGAAAAGCTCACCGAGGAGTTCCGGCAGTAGCTTTGGTTATGTCTATTCCTACATGAACTTCAAGCCATGGATAACGGGATAACTTTCAGCGTCCCCATTGACCGGGAAACGCTAGCTCCCGACGAGATTGAGGAGATCACGGGCCGCGCCCGGCGTGATCAGCAAGTCCAATGGCTAACGGATCACGGTTGGCGATTCGACCGAAACGCTTCGGGGGTGCCAATCGTTGGGCGCCTCTATGCGCGATTCAAATTGGCTGGAATCGAACTCTCTACCGCAGTAGTTTCTCCGAGCGGCTTGCCCGATTTTTCGAAAGTGAGGTAGGCTATGCTGATGGCTAAGCCAAAAAGAAAACACCGCGATCTTCCCCCGCGAATGGTCCGCCGCACCTACCGCAACGCTAAGGGCGAACTGTGGGAGGGGTACTACTACGAGCACCCCCGAGACGAAGACGGTAAGCGGAAGCTGACTCCGCTCGGAGATGACATTCTCCAGGCCAAAATTCGCTGGGCTGAGATGGAAGGAAGAAACCGCAAAGAGGCGCCAATCACGGTCGACGATACGTGCGTATCGGCCACCTACCGCCGCTACATGCTATGGGCGAAAGATCGCACACAATCAGGGTTAACACTTCGCACACTCGGAGACAGGGAGAAGTACTGGAAAGTGCTCGAACCGGTTTTCGGAACTGTCCCGATCGACGGGCTTCAACCCAGCCACATGTTGCGATATTTCGACGCCCGAAGCTCCAAAGTCTCGGCCAAGAAAGAAATCAAGTTCATGTCAGTACTGTGCAACTGGGCACGGGCGCGCGGCTTCATGATCGCGCCCAATCCTGTTGCCGGAATTACGCGACAAATGAAGGTTCAGGAAGGCCGTGACATTTATGTAACTGACGAAATGCTGGCGCTGGTGTACAAACACGCCGACCCGATCATTCAGGACGTGCTTGATCTTTCTTATTTGACCGGACAACGACCGGCAGACGTGTTGAAGATGCGGTGGAGCCAGGTACAGGATGGAGCAATCTGGATCGTGCAGGGGAAAACCAAAGCAAAGCTGCGCATTGATGTTGTCGGCGAGCTTGCGACACTATTTGATCGCATCAAAGCGCGTGGTCTAGTGGGTATGACGATCCTCGCGGACCCGAAAGGCCAAGCCCTCAAAGCATTTGGATATTTCCGCAGCCATTTCGATAAGGCCAGGGACGCGGCGAAGGTCGAAGCCGATGCGCTTGGAGTGCCATTTATCCGATTTCAGCTTCGCGACTTGCGAGCGAAAGCGGCGAGCGATTTGGAGAGCATGTCTCACGCCAGGAAACTGTTGGGGCACACGACTGAAAACATGACTCGCGAGTACATCCGGACACGCGTTGGCGAGCGTGTCTCCCCCGTAATGGCGAAAAGCTTTTCGCCATTACCCGACAAATGATAGTGAGCACTTCAGCCTAAAGGCTTTTAGATACTGGAGGCGCGACCCGGAATCGAACCGAGGTACACGGCTTTGCAGGCCGCTGCATAACCACTCTGCCATCGCGCCGCGAAGGACTTGCCCAGGAATGCCGTTCCTGCGCCAAGCGCAGGAACATAGCCCGGGATGCCGTCCCCGCCCGCACGGACGGGGACATAAAGTCAAAAGGGGGAAAGCAACGGCTTTCCCCCGGAAATTTGGAGCGGGAGAAGAGTCTCGAACTCTCGACCTCAACCTTGGCAAGGTTGCGCTCTACCAACTGAGCTACTCCCGCAGAACAGCCGCGCATTATAGCGGTCGAATTCATTGTGTCAACGGCCGCGCGCCGAGATTTCCGGCCACGCTTTGCGCAAGTAATAGACCATTGACCAGAGCGTCAGCACAGCCGCAATCCAGAGCGCCCAGGTACCCAGGAGATGGATGTCGAGCGGCCCGATCGGGGCATGCCACAGCAACATCGGGATCGCCGTCATTTGCGCAATGGTCTTCAGCTTTCCGATCAGCGAAACCGCGACACTTTTTGCCGCTCCGATGTTCGCCATCCATTCGCGCAGCGCCGAGATTGCAATCTCGCGACCGATGATGATGAAGGCCAGCATTGCGTCGGCGCGATTCAGGTGAACGAGCATCACCAGCGCCGCGGCCACCATCAGCTTGTCCGCGACCGGGTCAAGAAAGGCGCCGAAGGCCGACATCTGGTTCAGCCTTCGCGCCAGCCAGCCATCGACCCAGTCGGTGACGGCGGCGACCAGGAAGGCGACGGTTGCGACGAAGTTCTGCTCGGCCACGGTGAGCGGCAGGTAATACACGCCCACCACCAACGGTATGAGAAGAATGCGCGCCCAGGTCAGCAGGTTGGGGATGTTCAGCGGCATGTCATCTGAGCGATTTGTGGATTTCTTCGGCGAGACGCCGCGAGATGCCGTCGACGCGGCACAGGTCTTCGATCGTCGCCGTCTTGACGCCGTCGAGACCACCGAACTGCGCCAGCAGCTTCTTGCGCCGGGCCGGGCCCACTCCCGCCACGTCATCCAGTTTGGAGCGTCCGCGCGCCTTGGCTCGCCGCGCGCGATGCCCGACGATGGCGAAGCGATGCGCTTCGTCGCGAATTTCCTGTATCAGATGAAAGCCCGCATGATCCATGCCCAATTGTAGCGGCATGCCGCGGCCATGCACGAAGAGTGTTTCCAGTCCCGGCTTGCGATCCTCGCCCTTGGCCACGCCGATGCTTGCCAGATGGTCGATGCCGAGTTCGGCAAACACCTCGCGCGCCACACGATGCTGACCCTTGCCGCCGTCGATCAGGACCAGGTCCGGCGCCACGGTGTCGCCCGTCGCCACTTTCTCGTAACGTCGCGTCAGGGCCTGGCGCATCGCCGCGTAGTCGTCGCCCGGCTGGATGCCCTCGATGTTGAAACGGCGGTAGTCGCCCTTCTTCATCGCACCATCGACGCAGACCACGCAAGACGCGACAGTGCCTTCGCCCATGGTGTGACTGATGTCGAAGCACTCGATCCGGCGCGGCGGCTCGGGCATGTCCAGTGCCTCCTGCAACGACGCGATGCGCCCGCTGCTGCGCGTCTTCGCCTGCCAGCGGGCCCGCACTGCCAGGCGCGCATTGGTCAGCGCCATCTCGACCCAGGCACGCTCCATCTCGTTCTTCGGCGGGCCGGCATTGACGCCTTCGGGCAAATCCTCGACGGGATACTCGTTCAGGATCAGGCGCGCCGGCGCCGGCTGCTCCAGGTAATGCTGGGCGACAAACGCGGCGAGGCCCTCGGCGGCTTCCGCCTCGGCCGCCGCCTGCGGAAAACAGGCGCGATCGCCCAGATGCAATCCGCCACGCACCATGGCCAGATTGACGCAGAGGCTGCCGCGCTCGACCACCGCCGCGATGATGTCGACATCGGCTTCGCGCGTCGAGCTGACGTACTGGCGGTGCAGCACCGCTTGCAGCGCCCTGATCTGGTCACGCAAGGCGGCCGCTTCCTCGAAGCGCAGCGCTGTCGCGGCTTCCTCCATCCGCCGCGTCAGGCCATCGACCACCTCGGCATGCCGGCCGCGCAGGAACAGCGTCGCGAGGCGTGCGTCGGCGGCATAGTCCCGCTGCGACACCAGGCCGACGCAGGGCGCCTTGCAGCGCTTGATCTGATGCATCAGGCAGGGCCGCGAGCGATGTGCGAACACCGCTTCCTCGCAGGTACGCAGGAGGAAGGTCTTCTGGATCAACTGAATGCTCTCGCGCACCGCCAGGCCGTTGGGAAAGGGGCCGAAGTAGTGCGACTTCTTTTCGAAGCTGCCGCGGTGGTAGAACAGGCGAGGGAACTCGCCGCCCGACAACCCGATGTAGGGATAGGACTTGTCGTCGCGGAACAGGATGTTGTATTTCGGCGCCAGCTTCTTGATCAGCGTGTTTTCGAGGATCAGCGCCTCGGCCTCGGAGCGCGTCGCGGTGACCTCCATCGCCGCCACCTGCTGCAGCATCAGCGCAATGCGCGGGCTGTGGCCGGTCTTCTGGAAGTACGAAGAAACCCGCTTCTTCAGGTTCTTCGCCTTGCCGACATAGAGCACGGCCGCATGTGCGTCGAGCATGCGATACACGCCCGGCGCCTCGGTCAGGGTCGCGAGGAATTCCCTGCTGTTGAAAGCCGCAACGACGTCAGGCGGCGTCGAGCTCTTTGCGGATGCTTTGGAAGACATTCTGAAAGTCGGCGCTGGTGAGGCGGCGAGTCTGGGTGTTGTAACGGCTGCAATGGTAGCTGTCGACCAGGATGCGGCCACCCGAGCCCGAAGGCGCGAGGTCATAAGGCGGCAGGGCGTGGCGCGTGCCGTGACCGAAAGCCAGTGCCGACTGCCTGAGCCCCATCGCCATCAGCACCGCCTTGTGCGCCACCAGCCCCAGCGCGAGGATCACGCGCACCTCGGGCGAGGCCTGCAACTCGGCGGCCAGATAGTGGTTGCAGGTCTTGATCTCGGCCGGCTCCGGCTTGTTTTCCGGCGGCAGGCATTTCACCGCGTTGGTGATGCGGCAATCAGTCAGAACCAGTCCGTCATCCGCCGATTCCGACACCGGCCGCGAGCCGAAACCGAAGGCATGCAAGGTTTCATAGAGCAGGATGCCGGCATGGTCGCCGGTGAAGGGCCGCCCGGTGCGATTGGCACCATGCATGCCGGGCGCAAGGCCGACAATCAGCAACCGAGCCTGCGGATCGCCAAAAGGCAGCACCGGACGGGCGTGATAGTCCGGCTGGCGGCAACGCACCTCGGCGAGGAATCCCGCCAGGCGCGGGCAGTCGGTGCAACGTAAAAGTGCATTCATTCGGCTAGGATACCGCCTCGCCATGACGAACCAGCCAACTCACTGCGACATTTTCTGCGTCGTCGTCGACAACTACGGCGATGCCGGCGTCTGCTGGAGGCTGGCGAACCAGTTGGCCGGCGAACACGGCTGGCGGGTGAGGCTCTGGATCGACGACCCGGCCCCTTTGCGGCTGCTGGCGCCGGACCATGCGTCGGGGCCGGTCGAGGTGCAGCCATGGCCGCAAGCCCGGCCCGGCAACGGGTGCGCCGACGTCGTGATCGAAGCCTTCGCCTGCGAGCTGCCGGCACCCTATGTCGAAGCCATGACACAACGGCCGCAGCCTCCGGTCTGGCTCAACCTCGAATACCTGTCCGCCGAATCCTGGGTCGCCGGCTGCCACGGCCTGCCCTCGCCGCATCCGCGCCTGCCGCTGCGCAAGCATTTCTTCTTTCCCGGCTTCGGGCCGGGCACCGGCGGGCTGCTGCGCGAACGCGACTACGACGAAAAGCGCGCGCGCTTCGATGCCGCCGCCTTCCGCGCCGAATTCGACCTGCCGCCGAAGGCAGTGGATGAATTGACGATCTCGCTGTTCAGCTACCCCGACAACACGGCCTTGCCCGGACTGCTGGCATCCTGGGCAGCATCTCCGACACCCATCCGGGTGCTGCGGCCGGGCAGCGGCGAGGCGGCACGGACCACCGGCAACCTGAGCCTGTATCCGCTGCCCTTCCTGCCCCAGGTCCGCTACGACGAACTGCTCTGGGCCTGCGACCTCAATTTCGTGCGCGGCGAGGATTCCTTCGTTCGCGCCCAGTGGGCCGCAAAGCCCTTCGTCTGGCAGATCTACCCCCAGGCGGAAGACGCACACAGGGTCAAGCTCGACGCCTTTCTCGCACTGCACCCCGCCGGAGAACAACTGTGCCCCTTCTGGCATGCCTGGAACGGCGTCGGCGAAACCGACTGGCCGGCCTTTGCCAAGTCCCTGCCAGGCCTTGTCGCCCCGATGCGGCAATGGGCCGACACCCTCGCCGCCCGTCGCGATCTCGCCGCCGAGCTTGTGCATTTCTGCCGTGAGCGGCTAAAATAGCGGGTTCCAAATTTCCGCCCCAGGAAGTACCGCCATGAAAACCGCTCAAGAACTCCGCGCCGGCAACGTCATCATGATCGGCAACGATCCGCTCGTCGTGCAAAAGGCCGAATACAGCAAGGGCGGCCGCAGCTCGGCGGTCGTCAAGTTCAAATTCAAGAACCTGCTCTCCGGCGCCGCTTCCGAATCTGTCTACAAGGCCGACGACAAGTTCGAGCAGGTCGTCCCCGAGCGCAAGGAATGCACCTATTCCTACTTCGCCGACCCGATGTACGTCTTCATGGACACCGAGTACAACCAGTACGAAGTCGAAGGCGAGAACATGGTCGATGCCGTAAATTACATCGAAGACGGCATGCCGGTCGAAGTGGTGTTCTACGACGGCAAGGCCATCTCGGTCGAAATGCCGAACAGCGTCGTGCGCGAAGTGATCTACACCGAACCCGCCGTCAAGGGCGACACCTCGGGCAAGGTCATGAAGCCGGCCAAGATCAGCACCGGCATGGAACTCCCCGTACCGCTCTTCGTCGAGATCGGCAACAAGATCGAAATCGACACGCGCACCGGCGAGTACAAGAACCGGGTCAAGTAAGCGCGATTCAGCGCTACAAACGACGGGCAGCTTCGGCTGCCCGTTTGCTTTTCTACGCCAGCGCCCGCTCCGCCAGCCTCACCCAGTAGCGGATGCCGGTGGCGATTATCTCGTCGTTGAAGTCGTAGTGCGGGCTGTGCAGCATGCAGCCGCCCTCGCCCGGCCCGTTGCCGAGCCAGACGTAACAGGCCGGCACCACCCTGGCGAGATAGGCGAAGTCCTCGGCGCCCATGCTCGGCGGCAGTTGCGTCATCACCTGCCCGTCGCCGACCACATGGCGCGCGACTTCGCGTGCAATGAAGGTCGGATCGGCGGCATTGATCGTCGGCGGATAACCGCGCTCGTAGCGCAAATCGATGCTGACCCGGTAGGTCGCCTCGATGCCGCTGCAGATGCGGCGCAAGCCTTCTTCGAGCTTGTCCTGAAGCTCGCCGTTGAGGGAACGCACCGTGCCGCCGAGCACGGCGGTCTCGGGCAGTACGTTGTCGGCATGGCCGGCTTGAAAACGCGTCACGCTGACCACGGCCGAATCCAGCGGATCGGTATTGCGCGACACCAGCGACTGCGCCGCTTGCACCAGCGCGCTGCCGGCCAGCACCACGTCCACCGCCTGGTGCGGCATCGCGGCATGGCCGCCGCGCCCGGTGATCTCGATCTCGAAGCGATCGGTACCGGCCATCACCGGCCCGTCGGTGACGCCGAAACTGCCGGCCGCCATGCCGGGCCAGTTGTGCAGACCGAACACCATGTCCATCGGGAAGCGGTCGAACAAACCCTCTTCGACCATGACGCGGCCGCCGCCCTCATGCTCCTCCGCCGGCTGGAAAATGAAATACACGGTGCCGTCGAAGTTGCGCAGCCGGCTCAAGGCCTCCGCCGCGCCGAGCAACATCGCGGTGTGGCCGTCGTGGCCGCAGGCGTGCATCTTTCCATGGTGCGTCGAATGGTGGGGAAAGCTGTTCAGTTCCGTCAGTGGCAGCGCATCCATGTCGGCGCGCAGGCCGATCGCCTTCTTGCCGCTGCCCAGCGCGAGTTTCGCCACCACCCCGGTACGGGCGATGCCGCGATGGACTTCGAGGCCGAGGCCGTCGAGATAGGCGGCGACTTTTTCCGCGGTGCGCTTCTCGTCGAAGGCCAGTTCGGGATGGGCGTGGATGTCGCGGCGGAAGGCGGCGATCTTCGACGTCAGGGTCGGCAGCAGTTCGTTGATCATGGCTGATCCATTCAGGCAATACTGATTCCGGCAATCCTAGCCCAAACCGGCGCCGCGAATGCGAACCCCGCGAATTCCGGTATCTTCGCCTGACGATGGACACGCACCCGCGCCGCATTGCCCACCTCGACATGGACGCCTTCTACGCGTCGGTCGAACTGCTGCGCTATCCCGAGCTGCGCGGCCTCCCGGTAGTGATCGGCGGACGCAGCAGCCACCAGCCGGAACTGCTTCCCGACGGCAGTCGTCGCTTTGCCCGCTTGCGCGACTACGTCGGGCGCGGCGTGATCACCACCTCGACCTACGAGGCGCGGGCGCTGGGCGTGTTCTCCGGCATGGGCGTGATGAAGGCGGCGAAACTCGCCCCCGATGCCATCCTGCTGCCGGTCGACTTCGACGCCTATCGCCACTACTCGCGCCTGTTCAAGGCCGCCGTCGCCGCCGTGGCGCCGCAGATCGAGGATCGCGGCATCGACGAAATCTACATCGACCTGAGCGAATTGCCCGGCGCGACGGAAACGCTCGCGCGGCGTATCAAGCAGGCGGTGAAGGACGCCACCGGGCTGTCCTGCTCGATCGGCGTCAGCCCCAACAAGCTGCTGTCCAAGATCTGCTCCGACCTGGAAAAGCCCGACGGCCTGACCCTGCTCGATCCGGCCGACATCCCGGCGCGCATCTGGCCGCTGCCGGTACGCAAGATCAACGGCATCGGCCCCAAGGCCGGCGAGAAGCTCGCGGCGCTCGGCATCACGACCATCGCCGAACTGGCGCAGGCCGAACCGGCCCTGCTGCAAGCCAGCTTCGGTCGCAGTTACGCCGAATGGCTGCATACGGCCTCGCACGGTATCGACGAGCGACCCGTGGTTACGAGTTCGGAGCCCAAGTCGATAAGCCGCGAAACCACCTTTGAACGCGACCTCCACCCGCGCCATGACCGCGCCACCCTCTCCGAAGTCTTCACCGCGCTATGCACGCGCCTCGCCGGCGACCTGCAACGCAAGGGCTACCTCGGCCGCACCATAGGGATCAAGCTGCGCTTCGACGACTTCCGCACCGTGACCCGCGACCTGACCCTGCCCGACCCCACGGCCGACGCCGTCGCGATCCGCCGCGCCGCCGGCGAGTGCCTGCGCCGCGTGCCGCTCGAGCGGAAATTGCGCCTGCTCGGGGTTCGCGCCAGCGCGCTGTCGCGCCGCGACACACCTCAGGCCATAACCGAACCGGCGCAGGGTGAGTTGCAGCTGGCCGCCCCTTCACGCTGATCAGGACCGACAATGGCACTCTTCCTCTTGCTCATCGTCCTTCTTGCAATTGCCTGGGGCCTGGCGGACCATCAATTGCAGAGCCGCATCGAAACGCCACCCGCCGCAGTGGTACCGAAATCCGCGCCCACGACACAGGCGCCGCCCGAGCTTGCGCCTCCGGCTGTCGATGCACCCGCGAGCACCCAGTCCGCCGCTGGTACCGAAACGCCTGCCGTCGTGGAAGCGGCATCCGCCGCAGACACCAGGGCGGCCGCGCCGGCGGCTCCCGAGGGGACGCGCGAGTGAGCCGCCGAGCCGGGCCTGAACGTCGCCTTGTTAGAATGAACCCCCTTCCGAACAGCGCCCCGGGGTGCATGAGCCCATGAAATTTCCGACCATCGCGCTGGCGCTGCTGCTGCTCCCCCTCCCCCCCGCCCATGCCGGCAAGACCCTCGACCAGGTCCGGCAACGCGCGCAACTGGCCTGCGGCGTCAGCACCGGCGTGATCGGCTTTTCCTCGGCCGACAGCCAAGGGCGCTGGAACGGCATGGACGTCGATATCTGCCGCGCCATCGCCGCCGCCGTACTGAACGACCCGGCCAAGGTCAAGTACGTGCCGCTCAACGCGCAGCAGCGCTTCACCGC
>JAIOPW010000207.1 GCA_021413665.1 Rhodocyclales bacterium
CGAAGGCTCCAGCATCGGCATCAGCAAGGTCAAGCGGGCGGGCGAACTGCGCGCCGCCTGGGAATTGGCGGCCCGCTACGATTCGTGCGTGATTGCCGAGAAATACCTCGCTGGCGGCGAGTTTACCGTTGGCATTCTCAACGGCCAGGCCCTGCCGGTGATCCGCATCGTGCCGACCACCGAGTTCTACGACTACGACGCCAAATACCTGCGCGACGACACCGAGTACCGCATCCCCAGCGGCTTGGGCGAGGCGCGCGAACGCGAGATGCGCGACATGGCGCTGCGCGCCTTTGCCGTGCTCGGCGGACGCGGCTGGGGCCGGATGGACCTGATGCTTGATGCGGAAGGGCGCATCTATTGCCTGGAGGCGAACACCTCGCCCGGCATGACCGACCATTCGCTGGTACCGATGGCGGCCCGGGCGGCGGGGATCGCATTCCCGCAACTGGTGCTGAAACTGCTCGAAGAGGCTCGCCATGGCTAGTCAAATGTCATCGGTCCGCCCCAGGACCGTTGCGCGGCCCCCTTGGGGGACGGCGCGCAGCGCCGGGGACACATAAATGGCGCGCGGAAACTCGAAGGGCAACACCCGGGCCGAGCCGGGCGGTGGCGACGGCTTCTGGGATCGGCCCATGCTGATCAATCTGCTCGCCGACGTGCTCCTTCTGGCGGGCGGTGTCCTGCTGGCCTGGGCGGGCGCCATTGCGTTGCAGCGCATGCCGGTGTTTCCCCTGAATCAACTGGTGGTTTCCGCGCCGCTGGACCAGGTATCGCGGGCACAGATCGAGCACACGGCGCGCAGCGCCCTGGCCGGGAATTTCTTCACGGTGAACCTCGAGACGGCACAAAACGCTTTCGAGCGCATGCCTTGGGTCCGCTCCGCCTCGCTGCGTCGCCTCTGGCCGGACGGCGTGGAACTGGAACTCGAGGAACATCGCGCCGCCGCGCGCTGGACGCCGCTGGAAGGCGAGGCGCGGTTGGTCAGCACACGCGGCGAGGTCTTCCTTGCCAGCACGCGCGAAGCCTTGCCGGCCTTTGCCGGGCCGGAAGGTTCGGCACCCCGCGTACTCGGCCGCTACCAGGAGTTCAGCGAGAGTCTGGCGGCAATCGGACGCAAGCCGGTCACCATCAACCTCTCGGCGCGCGAGGCCTGGCAGTTGAAGCTGGATGACGGCGTGGTGCTGGAACTGGGCCGCGACCAGCCCAGGCATCCGCTGGCCGAACGCCTGGCCCGATTCACGACCCACTACCCCGCCGTCAGCAGTTCGGCGCGCAACCGCCTGCAGGCGGTCGGTGTGGTGGACATGCGCTACCCCAACGGTTTCGCCCTAAGGGCGAGCAAGAGCTGATGAGCAAAGAAGCCAAACGTGACCTGATCGTCGGCCTCGACATCGGCACCTCCAAGATCGTCGCCATCGTTGGCGAACTCGATGCCGAGGGGCGGCTGGGCATACTCGGGCTGGGCACCCAGGAATCTAGCGGCCTCAAGCGCGGCATGGTGATCAATATCGAATCCACCGTGAATTCGATTTCGCGCGCGATCGCCGAGGTCGAAATGATGGCCGGCTGCAAGGTGCGCGAGGTGTATACCGGCATCGCCGGCAGCCACATCAAGAGCAAGGATTCCTCGGGCATGGCCGTGGTGCGCGAGAAGGAAGTCACCCAGTTCGACGTCGAGCGCGCCATCGAGGCGGCCAACGCGACATCGATTTCGGCCGATGACCAGATTCTGCACACGCTGGTGCAGGAGTTCATCGTCGACGGACAGGACGGCGTCAAGGAACCGATCGGCATGGATGCCAAGCGGCTCGATGTCAAGGTGCACCTGGTCAC
>JAIOPW010000208.1 GCA_021413665.1 Rhodocyclales bacterium
CCCCGCCATTCGCTTGCCGCGCTGCTTGCCAGCTCGACCCTGGTGCTCGCCGCCTGTGGTGTCCTGCCTTTTGGCTCGCAGTCGCCGGCACCTGTGGTTTCGGGAGTCGGCGCCGGCGGTACGGCGCCGGAAGCGGGTGCGGACGAACTCAATCCGAAAGCCCACGACGTGGTTCTGTTTGCCCTCGGCCTGATCGAGACCGGCTACCGCTTCGGCGGCAAGAACCCCGAGGCGGGTCTGGATTGCAGCGGCATGGTCAGCTACGTCTACGAAAAATCAGCCGACATGCGCCTGGCCGGCTCGGCGGCCGACCTGGCCAGGCAGGGCAAGCCCGTCGCCGCCACGCAACTGCGTCCCGGCGACCTGGTCTTCTTCAACACCCGCAACAGGCCGCGTTCGCACGTCGGCATCTACATCGGTGACGACCGCTTCGTGCACGCGCCGAACAGCCGCGGCAAGGTGCGTACCGAAAGCCTCAAGAGCGGCTGGTTCGCGGCGCGCTTCGAGGAAGGGCGGACGTACTTCGATTGAAAGCGGATGAAATCCGCCGCAACAGCGCCTGCACGCGCTGAAAAGCAATCGTAGTGACAGGCGCACCCTGTGAGCCACTGACCATATAGCGTTGTCGCAATGAAAAGCATGAAAGAAGCCATGATGGAGGTCCAAGGAGCGCGCCTCGGCTATCGCCTTGCATTCAGGCCGGTGGAAGCGGATCCGCCCGCGCAGGATGTTCGCCTCATTCCGGTGTTTCCCGAGGTCAGGCCCGATATCGGGGAAAAGACGGAGATCGTCTGGGACTTGCCCCAGCTCTGCGAATCCATCCGGCGGCCCGGTGGCTACGACGTCGTCAACTGTGCGTGCGGGCTCGGCGACCATTCGAACCTGATGTGCCCGACCTTCGTCGCCCATCCCGACGACGACACGGTGGTCTGGGAAATCGACATTCCCGGTCATCGCCCCGCGCTGGATGCGCGCTGGCAGGAGACGGAAGGCTTTCTGCGCCTGGTCTTCCGCCGCGAGGACTACGAGGCCGACATCCGCGCCATGCTGGATGCGGTGGTGAATGCCGGCACGCCTGAACTGCCGATCGACGACTACGATCCGAACCTGGGTGGCTGCGTATTCGAAAGTCTGCAAGAGCTCGCCGCGAAAAACGAATGGTCGCGCCAGCCGATCCTGCGCTCCGGCACGGTGGTTGAGTTTCGCGTCGCGTACCGAGATTTCATGCTGTTCAACGGCAAACCGTCGCATACCTACGCCCCCAGACTATTCACGCGCTGGGCCGCGTCGGCGGCATTCGACCGTTGGATGGATCATTTTCTCCGCGCTCGCGACCTCGAAGAAAGCCATCGTGCCGAATGCGACCAGGCCGGCGAGGCGTTTGCCGCCGTTTTGCGCCGCTGCTTCGCCGAAGACCAGACGGCGCCCGGCGTCACGGTCGACTATCGCCCCAGCCAGGCGCCCGCCGCTGTCCTTTGACAATTTCACGGAGCGTCTCTCCGCTCTACTATGATCCGTGTTACCCAGCGCTACTTATGGAGTTGCCATGACCACGGTGCGTGTTTCGAGCAAGGGCCGGATCGTTATTCCGCGTGCGTTGCGCGCGACCTTCCACATCGAGGCCGGCGGCGAGCTGGCGATCTTCGCCGAGGGCGACAAGATTCATTTGCGCCAGACCGAGCAGCGCTTTCCGCGTACCGAGGTCGCCGCCGGACTCGGCCTGCTCGCCCGGCCCGGCCGCAAGGGGCCGACCGCCGCGGATATCAAGCAAACCGTGGGCGCCAGGCCGAAGCAACGCAAATCGCATTTGAATACTCATCCTCTATACTGATTCTATGAACGTGTTTTTCGACCGCGACTTCGTAAGCAAGGTGAAACGCGCCGAAGCGTTTCCGCCTGTCACCTTGTGTCCGGCCCGATGACCGCCGTCTCCGACCCCATCGAAAGCTTCATCGCCCGCTGGCAGTCCGCCGGCGGATCGGAGCGCGCCAACTACCAGCTTTTCATCACCGAGCTGTGCCACCTGCTCGACCTGCCCAAGCCCGAACCGGCGCAGGCCGACGCGGCGGACAACGCCTATGTCTTCGAGCGCCGCGTCACCTTCCGTCACGGCGACGGCTCCAGTTCCAACGGCTACATCGACTGCTACCGCCGCGCCACCTTCATCCTCGAAGCCAAGCAGACCCGGCTTGCCGAAGAGCAGGGTAAGGTGTTCGACGCCGCCCTGCTGCGCGCCCGCGGCCAAGCCGAGAACTACGCCCGCGCCCTGCCCGCCGACGAAGGCCGGCCGCCCTTTCTGGTGGTGGTCGATGTCGGCAACGTGATCGAGCTCTACGCCGAGTTCTCCCGCAGCGGCGCCACCTACACGCCCTTTCCCGATCCGCGTTCACATCGCATCCGCCTCGCCGACCTGCGCGACGAGGCCATCCGCGCGAGGCTTACCGCCGTCTGGCTCGACCCGCAAAGCCTCGACCCCGCCGCCGCCTCCGCCCGCGTCACGCGCGAAATCGCCGGCCACCTCGCCGAACTCGCCAAGTCGCTGGAACAGGCCGGCCACGCCGCCGAAACCGTCGCCGGCTTCCTCACCCGCTGCCTGTTCAGCATGTTCGCCGAGGACGTGCAACTGATTCCCAAGGGCAGCTTCAGCGAACTGCTGAACGGCTTCAAGGACGACGCCACGCAATTCGTGCCGTTGGTCCACGCGCTGTGGCGGGAGATGGACGTCGGCGGCATGTCGCTGGTGCTGCGCAAGACACTGCCGCGCTTCAACGGCAAGCTGTTCAAGCAGCCGGAAGTGTTGCCGCTGACCAAACCACAAATCGCCCTGCTGCTCGAAGCCGCCAAGGCCGACTGGACCCAGGTCGAGCCGGCCATCTTCGGCACCCTGCTCGAACGCGCGCTCGACGTGCATGAGCGCCACGCGCTGGGCGCCCACTACACGCCGCGCGCCTACGTCGACCGCCTGGTGCAGCCGACAGTGATCGAGCCGCTGCGCCAGAGCTGGGCCTACGTGCAGGGCGCCGCCGTGCTGCTCGCCACCGAAGGCAAACAGAAAGAAGCCATCGCCGAAATCCGCGCCTTCCACCAGCGCCTGTGCACGCTGCGCGTGCTCGACCCGGCCTGCGGCAGCGGCAACTTCCTCTATGTCGCGCTGGAACACCTGAAGCGGCTCGAAGGCGAAGTGCTCAACCAGTTGCACGACATCGGCCACGGCCAGGCGCAGTTCGAAATCGAAGGATTGAGCGTCGACCCGCACCAGTTCCTCGGCCTCGAACTCAATCCGCGCGCCGCCGCGATTGCCGAACTCGTGCTCTGGATCGGCTACCTGCAATGGCACTTCCGCACCCGCGGCGCCGGCCTGCCGCCCAGCCCGATACTGAAGGACTTCCGCAACATCGAATGCCGCGACGCCGTGCTGGCCCACGACGGCATCGACTACGTGCTGGACGAGAAAGGCATCCCCGTCAGCCGCTGGGATGGCCGCAGCATGAAGACGCACCCCGTCACCGGCGAACAGGTGCCCGACGAAACCGCGCGCGTGCCGCTGGAGCGTTACAAAAATCCGCGCCCCGCCGCATGGCCCGAGGCCGACGTGGTGGTCGGCAACCCGCCCTTCATCGGTGCCTCGACCATGCGCGCCGCGCTCGGCGACGGCTACGTCGACGCCTTGCGCGGCGTCTGGCCCGCGATGCCCGAGTCGGCCGACTTCGTCATGTTCTGGTGGCACCACGCCGCGCAACTCGTCGCGCAAGGCCGCCTCGCGCGCTTCGGCTTCATCACCACCAACAGCCTGCGGCAGACCTTCAACCGCCGCGTGGTTCAGGCGGCCCTGGAACCTGCCGAGCGCACTTCGACAGGCTCAGTGCGAACGGGGTCGGAAGCCGTTCGTGCTGAGCTTGTCGAAGCACGTCCAATCCACCTTGCCTTCGCCGTGCCCGACCATCCCTGGGTGGACAACGCCGACGGCGCAGCGGTGCGCATTGCGATGACGGTTGCCGCGCCGGGTGCGGGCGAGGGAAGGCTGTGCAGCGTGACGGCCGAACGCGAGGGCCGAGGCGAAGGGCTGGAAGTGGAACTGGCCGAGTGCAACGGTACGATCCACGCCGATCTGAAAGTCGGCGCTGACGTGACGGCGGCAAAGGCTTTGCTGGCGAACGGCGGCATCAGTTCGCCGGGCTTCAAGCTGCACGGCGCGGGTTTCATCGTCACGCCCGAGGAAGTGGCGCAGCTCGAAGCCGACGCCCCAATCAAGCCCTACCGCAATGGCCGCGACCTCACCGACCGGCCACGTGGCGTGAAGCTCATTGATCTGTTTGGGTTCGAGGCCGACGAAGTACGCCGCCGCTGGCCGGCCACTTACCAGTGGGTGCTGGAACGGGTGAAGCCCGAGCGCGACCACAACAACCGCGCCAGTTATCGCGACAACTGGTGGACGTTTGGCGAGCCGCGCAAGGATTTGCGTCCCGCGCTTGCCGGGTTGCCGCGCTACATCGTTACCGTCGAAACCGCCAAGCATCGCATCTTCCAGTTCCTCGATGCGACCATTGCGCCGGACAACAAGCTGATCTGCATCGCGCTCGACGATGCGCATTCTCTTGGCGTGCTGTCGAGCGGTGTGCATGTGGCTTGGGCGATGGCATCGGGTAGCTGGCTTGGCGTTGGCAATGACTCGGTCTACGTGAAATCTCGCTGCTTTGAAACCTTCCCCTTCCCCGTCGCTACTGCCGAACAACAAACCCGCATCCGCGACCTCGCCGAACAGATCGACGCCCATCGCAAGCGCGTCCTCGCCGCACACGACGCGCTGACGCTGACCGGCCTCTACAACGTGCTGGTGAAAGTCGGCGCTGGCGACACGGCGCTGACGGCGAAGGAAAAGCTCATCCACGAAAAAGGCCTCGTCGCCGTGCTCAAACAACTGCACGAGGAACTCGACGCCGCCGTGCTCGACGCCTACGGCTGGCAGGATCGACCTGACGAACAAACCCTGCTCGCGCGCCTGGTCGCCCTCAACGCCGAACGCGCCGCCGAGGAAGCCGCCGGCACCATCCGCTGGCTGCGCCCCGCCTTCCAGAACCCGCAAGCGGCACAAGCCGCCATCGGGCTGGAGTCGGGAGGCTCGGGGCGGAGGAATCAAAAATCTGACGCAGCCCCGAGCCACCCGGCTCCAGCCCGCGCTCCGGGCCAGCAACAATGGCCCCAAACCCTCCCCGACCAGCTCGCCGCCGTCGCCAGAATCCTCGCCGACACACCCGCCGCCCAAACCGAAGCCCAACTCGCCGCGAACTTCACCGGCAAGGGCCGCTGGAAATCCCGCCTCCCCGACATCCTTGCCGCGCTCGAAGCCCTCGGCCGCGCAAGGCGCGTGGAGGACGGGCGGTGGATGGGATAGCGGAGAATTGGGCTACACTTTCGACTGTCAGCCTGCTGGAGCAGACCATGGGTGCAACCGAGCGCATTACCAAGTTGATCGAATCCCTGCCGGAACGAGAAGTCGCCGAAATTCTCGACTTTGCCGAATTTCTCGCCATGCGCCATCAAGAGGAATCGCAGCCGGCGTCCACCTTGACGACTGTTGATTCCGTCGCGACGTTTCGCGGACACGGCAGGGGCGGTAGCGTTGAGCGTCTGCTGGCCGAACGTCGCGCCGATAGCCAGCACGAATGAATCGCTGGCTGCTCGATACTTCCGCCCTGCTGGCCTTGCGCGACGATGAAGACGGCGCGGAGCAGGTCGCCGACATGCTGGCGCAAACCCAGCGCGGCGAGGCGCGCTGTTTCGGATGCTTCATTACCTTGATGGAAGTGTATTACCGCGTCTGGAAAGACGAAGGCGAGCCGGCGGGCAAGCTGGCCTACGCGCAGTGCCGGGCCTTGCCCATCGAGTGGTTGC
The DNA here is from genome assembly GCA_021413665.1 of Rhodocyclales bacterium. Taxonomy (GTDB): domain Bacteria; phylum Pseudomonadota; class Gammaproteobacteria; order Burkholderiales; family Rhodocyclaceae; genus Sulfuritalea. The sequence goes on from JAIOPW010000208.1 coordinate 5,893, forward strand.
ACGAAAGCCCTGAGTTGCTGCAAGCCGCCGCTCGCATGAAAGCCACACAGAGACTATCCCTTGCGGATGCATGGATCGCCGCCGCCGCCGAACTGGAAGGCGCCACGCTGGTACATAAGGACCCGGAGTTTGTCGCAGTCCCGGTGACTCAACTGGCCTTGCCGTTCAAATCACGCGCCGGGTAAAAGTCGGCGTTGGCGATACGGCGAATAGCACGCCACTGACCGCGAAGGAAATGCTCATCCACGATGAACACCACCGAGTTGATGAATGAAGCCGCATCCCTGACTCTTGAGGAACGTGCCCGGCTGGTCGATTCCCTGTCGCAGACCTTGAGTCCGGTCGATGAATCGGTTGCTGTGGCATGGCTCGCGATTGCCCGGCGGCGACTGGACGATCTCGACTCGGGTCGCGTCGCCGCCGTTCCCGGCGATGAGGTGTTCGAGAAAGTATGCCGCCGTCTCGACATCAACGAGGCGCCGACCCCGACCCCGGTGGCGGATCGCCGCTACGCGGAAATTCTGGCGGCACGCGTCGCCGCTGCGGATCGCGGCGAGTTTGCCTGCGAAACGGAGGTCGCCCGGTTTTTCGTCGAGCACGGTGAATGACAGCAGTTTTCCGGCTAAACGAAGCCCTTTGGAAAACACCATGTCCGCCGACTATCCCCGCCCGAGCCAAACCGATTTGCGGCGCCCGGAAAAATTGGCGAGCGACGCCGGACGCACGCCACGCGCGATGTTGAAGTTTGTCCTGCGCGACGGCTTCGCCGAAACCGAGCGGGTCGTGCGTGCCGTGCAACTTGGGCGAGACGACGTAGCTGCCGGACGGACACGCCCGCACGCGGCGATCATGAGCAGGGCAGAAGCAACTCTTTCGTGCCGCGGCAAGCCGCTTGCCCGGTCGGATGCCAGGGAGCAGGAGTCTATCGGCGGCCCATCCATGCGATCATCCACGCCATGAAGATCACCGATTTGCTCCAGTCGCTGATGGACGGGCAGGTTCAGTACGTGCTAGTGGGCGGCCTGGCCGTCCAGTTGCACGGCTATATGCGCAGCACCTTCGATATCGACCTGGTTCTGGCGATGAACGACGACAACCTGACACGTTTCATCGATGTCGCGAAGCGGCACGGACTGACGCCGGGAATCCCGATGCCGATCGAATCGCTACGGGACGGCGAACAAATCGAGCGGTGGCATCGCGAAAAAGGCATGCTGGCGTTTTCGCTGCGCGAACCGCAGGCCGGTGGCGGTGTGGTCGATGTGATCGTGCGGCCGGAAGTTTCCTTCGAAAGACTGATAGCCAACGCGGTTGCCGGCGATCTGTTCGGCAGGCATGTGCCGATCGCATCCATCGATGATCTGCTGGTGATGAAACACGCCGCGAACCGACCCAAGGACCGGCTGGATATCGAGGCGCTGGAAAAGATCAAGCGCGGGGAGGACCCGAATGTCTGAAGCCATCCACCCGCCCGTCACGATTCCGCAGGACCTCATGCTGGCGCGTCTGGCTCAGTCCGAGCAGATGCGCGAATTCTTCATCCAGATGTGGCTGCAGAATCCGGCGCTGGCGAAGCAGGGCGGCGCACGCGTGGCACGCCTGCTCGCCGTTGCGCCATTACCAGCGCACGGCGCCCCTTCGGGAACTCGCGAATAAAACGGGTCGGCAACGACCGCGTAGGACGCTTGCCCGGTTTGATAGCCGGGCGCAATTCTCAGGACGCCGCCAGCATCCTCTCCAGCGCAACCTTCGCCAGCACGGCTTCGTGCTCGGGCACCTTTATCTGATTGACGACGCGGCCTTCGACCAGGTTTTCCAGGGTCCAGGCCAAGTGCTGCGGATCGATGCGCTGCATGGTCGAGCACATGCA
>JAIOPW010000089.1 GCA_021413665.1 Rhodocyclales bacterium
GCTGCGGCCTTCGGCCAGAAGTTCGAGCACACGCGCCTGACCTGTCGTCAAACCGAAGCGCTGCGCCAGCGTCTTGCCATCGCCCTGAGCGATCTCGCTGCGCATCACCAGTTCCTGCAATTTTGGCGGCAGGTAGATGTCGCCCGCCAGCACCGCGCGGAGGGCTTCCAGAAGATCGGCACTGGAGCCCGACTTGGAAACAAAGCCGGAGGCCCCAGCCTTCATTACACGCGATACCGTGTCGGCATCGTCCAGCGCCGACAGAATGACTACGGGAACCGTCGGGAAGCGCCGCCGCACCAATGGCAGAAATGTCTGCCCTTTGGTCCCCGGCAGCATCAGGTCGAGGATCATCATGTCGATGTCCTCGGCCTCCAGCACACCGATCGCCGCATTGGCATCCGGCACACCGAACGTCCTGGTTTCCGCGCCGAGGCTTCCCAGCATCGCCAGCAACCCCTCGCGCACCAGCGCATGGTCTTCGACCACCAGTAGATTGAGCATTGTTTTCCCTGTAGGCCCGGTCCGGATATGACAAGAGGCAGTTTAGCGCGGAAGCGCGCAACGGGGTAAGATCATCCAAACATCCAGGGAGCAAATGCCATGAGCGCAACGCCAACAGATCCGATGGAATTCCTGAAATCCCTCTGGGGCAATACCGGGATGCCGCTGCCCGGCTTGGTAACGCCGACCCTGGACACCAACGAACTGGAAAAACGCATCGCCGATCTCAAAGCCGTCGAAGGCTGGCTCAAGACCAATCTCGGCATGCTGCAGATGACTATCCAGGGCCTCGAAATGCAGCGCGCGACGCTGTCGGCGATGCAGGCCATCAGCCAATCGGCCAGCAACCTGGATGCCAACGCCAACCCTTTCGCCAACCCGGCGCTGTGGCCGTGGAATCTCATGCAGGGCACTGACAAGCCGGCAACCGCTGCGGAAGGCAATCCCGAGACAGCCGATCACGCTGCCGCCAAAGCACCCGGCAAGAAAGCCAAGTAAAGCGCCGCGCGGGCAGGCGTCAGCGCAAAGCCAGCCAGGCAGGGATGCTGAGCATCCCAAGCAGTGTACCGGCCGAGATCAGCCGGGCGACGCGGGGTCCGTCGCCGCCCATTCGCCGGGCCAGAATGTAGGCGGAGCTGGCCGTCGGCAATGCGCAGAAGATAAGGGCGATATCCGCATAAAGGCCACCGAGCCCCATCCAGCGAATCAGCAGCAAGGCAACGGCCGGCACGGCGACCAGTTTCACCGCGAGCAGGTAGGCAGTGGCGGCATGGTTGGCCACTCCGTCGGCCCCGGCCAGGCGCAGGCCGGCGCCCACGGCGAACAAGCCGAGCACGATCGCAGCCTGGGCGAGGCGCCCGAGAATATCCAGCAGGCCAGCCGGAAGCTGGAGGTCGCCGAGATTGGCGGCGATACCGGCCAGCGTCGCCAGAATCAGCGGATTTTTCGCCAGTTCGCGCCAGACGCCGGACTCGCCGTGACGCGCCAGCATCCAAACTGCCGCAAAGTTTGCCGGCGGCACCATGAGACCGGTAACGATCCCCATCGCGGCAATCCCTGGAACGCCGAAGAGCGTTCCCGCCACGGCCAGGCCTATGTAGGAATTGAAGCGAAAGGCGCACTGATATTGCGAGGCAAAGGCAACCGGAGAAATCGGCAACAGGCGCGCGCCCAGTCCCAGCAGCATGCCCGCGCCCGTGGCGCCGGCGACGACGCCAAGCATGGGTGCGGCCGCGGTCCAGTCGATACGGGTCTTGACCAGGCCACTGAACAGCAAGGCGGGAAACAGGACGTAATAGACCAGTTTCTCGAGGCCGCTCCAGAAGTGATCGCCCAGATGCAGTACGCGGCGCAAACCGGCACCGAGCAGGATCAGGGCAAAGTCGGGAAGCAGCGCGAGGGCGAGGGCAAATTCGGGACGCATCGTTCGCTTATCCGGAGTGGCTTTGCCCGCGTTGTTTGCGGGCTTAGCCCACTCCGCAGGGGCCTCATCAGATTACCCTGGCCTCGCGCAAGGCTCCAATGTCGGCTTGGGAAAATCCCGCCGCCGCAAGCACGGCATCGCTGTCCGCACCGGCGACCGGGGCCGGCATCGCGTTGGCCCAAGGCCAGGCGGAAAGCTTGAATGGCGGCGCGTACTGCTTCGTCCCTCCAACCTCGACCACCATTTCACGAGCGACGATTTGCGGATGCGTCATCACTTCGTCCATGCGCAGCACCGGCGTGACGCAACAGTCGGCCTTTTCAACGATGGCCTGCCAATGCGCCAGCGGTTGCGACCCGATCAGTGCAGCCAGGTCGGCCTTGACTCGCCGACCCTGGCTACCGGTAGCCAGGCCGAACGGAGCCAGGTCGGGCCGTTCGATCGCGGCGCAGAACACCTGCCAGAACTTCGGTTCCAGGGCGCCGACGGCGAGATAGCGCTCGTCCGACGTGCGATACACGCCATAGCAGGCCACACCGCCGGTCAGCAGATCGGTGCCGCGCGGGGCGGGCTTGCCGTAGGCCAGCGTGGTCACCAGAGGGAAAATGTTGTGCGCCAGCACGGCATCGGTCATCGCCACATCGACGTGGCTGCCCTGCCCCGTGGCCTTGGCGCCGATCACCGCGGCGAGAACGCCCAACAGCGGAGTAAGCGCTCCACCAAGCAGGTCGCCCACCTGCAGGTTCGGGATCGCCGGAGCCCCGCTCGCCTTGCCGTCGTGGGTGCCGATCTGGTCCAGCAGCCCGGACGTGGCAAGGTAGTTGAGATCATGACCGGCGAGTTCGGCCCAGGGGCCGGTCTGGCCGTAGCCGGTGATGGCACAGTAGACGATGCGCGGATTGATCCGTCGTACCGCTTTGTAGCCGACGCCAAGCTTGTCCACCACGCCGGGCCGGAAGCCCTCGAAGATCACGTCGGCATCGCGCGCCAGGCGCAGGAAAACCTCGACCCCTGCGGCCTGCTTCAGATCCAGGCGCAGGCTCTTTTTATTGCGATTGACCATGCGAAAAAACAAGCTGTCGCCGCCGTTCCCGGTCGCCGCACGTTCGCCCGGCCCCATCTCGCGGGCATAGTCGCCGGCGCCGGTGTCCTCAATCTTGATCACCTCGGCGCCGAGGTCGGCCAAGTGCATGGTCGCCACCGGACCCGGCAGCAGCCGGGTCAGGTCAAGGACACGCAGGCCTGCCAGCGGCCCGCGTGGCTCAGTCATATTTCCGGTCGTCGGAGATCACCTTGCCGTCGTTCGGCAGGTTGCCGACCGCGACCAGCGTCACCTCGGCGCGCAACTTGGTTACGTCACGCACGGTTTCGGCAATGGCCTTGCCCAGCTCGCCACTCGGCGCCGCAACTTCGCAATTGAGGGTCATCAGGTCGCTGCTGTCTGGATTCGTCACCACGAGACGCGCCTTGGTGACCTCGGGATGCCGCTTGACCACCACAGCAACCTGCTCGGGATGGACGAACATGCCTTTGATCTTGGTGGTCTGGTCGGCGCGTCCCATCCAGCCCTTGATGCACATGTTGGTGCGGCCACAGGGTGAGATGCCGGGCAGGAAAGCCGACAGGTCGCCGGTACCGAAGCGAATCAACGGATAGTCTGCATTGAAGGTCGTCACCACCACCTCGCCGACCTCGCCGGCTGCCACCGGGTCGCCGGTGCCGGGGCGCACGATC
>JAIOPW010000209.1 GCA_021413665.1 Rhodocyclales bacterium
ATGGACCCGCTCGAATTCCGGCTCAAGAACGCGCAGGAATCCGGAGAAACCACCGGCCAAGGCATGGTGTTCAAGAGCTGCGGCTTCAAGGATTGCATCACCACGGCGGCAACCCGCAGCGACTATTCGCGCAAATTCAAGGAGAACGAGGGCAATCGCGGCAAGCCAGGCAACATCAAGCATGGCATAGGCATGGCCTCGATGCTGCACGTCGGCGGTGGTGCAAAGATTTACCCGTCTGACGGCTGCGGCACCATTCTCAAGATGGACGATTTCGCCAACGTCACACTGATCACAGGCGCCTCGGAAATCGGCCAAGGCTCGGAGACGGTACTCTCGCAACTGGTTTGCGAGGAACTTGGCCTGCCGATTTCATCGATCACGGTGGTCAATAACGACACGGCCATCACACCGTGGGATGTCGGCGTGCATGCCAGCCGTACCACTTTCATCGCTGGCAATTCTGCGATCGGCGCGGCGAAGAAGGCCAAGTCCAAGATCCTCGCCGTTGCGGCGAAGAAGTACGGAGCGGCCGAGGCCGACCTCGACCTGCGCGGCGGCTTCGTCATCAACGCCGCCAGCGGCGAGGCCATCGTCGAACTGTCCAAGCTGCTGCGCAACCTGCACTTCCAGGACAAGGCCGAGCTGGTCATGACCACCTTCTACTACGAACCCCCCAGCGTGCATCAAGGCAAGGACTTCAAGGGCGATGTTTCCGCGGCCTATGCGTGGGGCACCCAGGTGGTGGAAGTCGAAATCGATACCGATACCGGGCAGGTACGGATGACCAGGGTCACCGGTGCCCACGACGTCGGCCGGGTTCTTAACCGTCTCGGTATCGAAGGACAGATCGAAGGCGGCGTGATCATGGGCCAGGGCTATGCACTGACCGAGGACCTGATGATCGAAAGCGGAATCATGAGGAATCCGAACTTCCGCGACTACAAACTGGTGACGGCACCCGAGATTCCGGAAATGGACATCACGTTCATAGAGTCGATGGACGGCGAAGGTCCGCAAGGCGCCAAGGGCGTTGGCGAAGCCCCGTCGATCTGCATTGCCGCCGCCACGGCCAACGCCATCGCCAATGCCACCGGCGTACGCATGTTCGAGCTGCCGTTCACCCCGGAAAAGGTCTACCGCGCCCTCCACGTCCAGACGCCGAAGCGGTACTGGAAGCCCTGGAGAGCCGAATAGCATGCGCCGTCGCACCGTGCTTTCCATGGAACAGGCGCTGTCGCTGCCCTATGCGACGCTACGCTTCGCCCAACTCGGCTGGCGGGTCATCCGCATCGAATCGACGCCAAGCGGCGACGGCCTGCCGGGCGATCCCAACCGCTACATCGGCGGCAAAGTGGTCGATGACGACCGCCGCAGCTACTTCATCGCGCCCAACGTCGGCAAGGAAGCCATTGCCATCAACCTGAAGGATCCCAAGGGCCAGGATCTGTTGCGCAAGCTGATCGTGGACCTCGACGTCGATGTCTTCTGCTGCAATACCGTGCCGAAGCGTTACAAGCAGTTGGGCATCGACTACGACAGCCTCTCGGCCGCCAAGCCGGACCTGATCTGGGCCGGCATCTCGGCCATGGGTCCGGAATATCCGGACGCGCCGGGCTACGACCCGGTGATCCAGGCCATGGCCGGCTATATGGAACTGACCGGCCCCGCCGATGGTCCGCCGACCTTGTCCGGCGTGCCGCTGATCGACCTCAAGGCCGGCGACGAGGTCTACGCCGGAGTCATGATGGCGCTGCTGGAGCGCGCCGAAACCGGCAAGGGCAGCCGTATCGATGTATCGATGTTACAGGCGGCGGCCTCCTGGCTGATCACCACCCTGCCCCTGCTCGACTTCGACTGTGACCCATCTGAAGTCACCCGTTGCGGCAACGAGCATCGCAAGTTCATCCCGACCAACGTCTATCCCACCGCCGACGGCTTCATTTACATGGCCATCGGCAGCGACGTGCAGTGGCGGCGCCTGACCGAGATTCCATATTTCGGTCCGGTCGCCAGCGCCGCGCGCGCCACCAACGAAGGCCGCGTGCGCGAACGCGAGGCCATCCATCGCGACATGGCGGCGGTTACTCGCCGTCTCGCCACCGCCGACATTGCCGCGGAGTTCCGCAAGGCGACGATCCCGCACGCACCGATCCACGACATACCGGCGGTGCGCGAAATGACCGCCGTCAGCAGCCGGCTGACAACCACGAAAACACCTGATGGCAGGACCGTGCGCATGCAACCCATGGCGGTGGACATTCCCGGCGTATCCTCGGAACTGAGCTTTCCCGCAAAGTATGGCGCGGACACCCTGGCGATCCTGACGGAAGCGGGACTCACCGCGGCGGATTGTGCAAGCATGAAGAAACACGGCATCATCGCTGGTTGAAGGGCAATATCGATATCTCTTGTAGCGCGCAGCAAACAACTTCAAACAACATCAATCAAGGAGGAGACACAATGCAAGCAAGAAAACTTCTGCTGGCCCTTTCCGGGCTGGCGCTGGCCGCATCCATGTCAGTGCAGGCTCAGGTAAAGATCGGAGTCATCGCGTCGACCACGGGCCCGGCTGCTTTCGTCGGCATCCCGCAGAAAAACGCGGTTGCGCTGCTGCCGAAGAAAATTGGCGAGTTCAGCGTTGAGTACATGGTCTTCGACGACGCCAGCGATCCGACGCAAAGCGTGCAACTGACCAAGAAGCTGCTCGGCGAACACAAGATCGACGCCCTGATCGGC
>JAIOPW010000220.1 GCA_021413665.1 Rhodocyclales bacterium
CAATTGCCGCGCCGGATGCGCAACGCCTGCCAGCTTCGTCAGTGTGGCCGGCGATGTCAGCCTCGACTACGCGCTGGAAACCATCCAGCGCCGCCAGCCGGAAGCGGCACCGCGTGCCGAGCCTCTCCTCAAACGCTTGCGGGCATCGCCAGCCTCATGATCGCCCGTCGCTTCCATCTCTGCCTCATCACCGCGCTCGCCATGCACACTTGGCCCGCTCACGCCGACGCGCTGTCCGATGCCTTCAACCAGGGCGCCACGCTTGGCCGCAGCGGCAACGCCGCGGCGCGCGGCCAGATCAGCGGGAATTCCGCACAAGCAACGGTGCCGAACTACACCACGGCGCCGCCCGAGGCCTCCTACTTCGGAAGCCCCGGCCTGGGCACACTCTCCTCGACCCATGTCAGTGCCTGCGCGGGGGCCAGCGGACAAACAGCGAACTTTGCCCAGCAGAGCTGCAATGCGGTGGATTTCTCGCAAACCAATCCGTCGCGGCGGCCGACCTACAGCATCGGTCCCAACGACCCGCTCCTCACCCGCGCCAAAACCATCACCGCCGACCCGCAGGCCATCGCCGGAAATCTCGCCGGCACCTACAGCGGCTGCAGCGTGCAGACGGTGACGCGCCCGGACATCTTCGAGACACTGCTCTGCCACCAGTACCCGGCCATGGAGCAGGCACGCTGCCAGAAGCTGCTCACGGTGCGGGTGGCCTGGAGCAACAGTTGCACGCCGGGCACCTGGTTCGGCAACTTCTGGGTGAACACCTGGGGCAACGGCGAAGTCGGTCGCCGCTATGCCGGCATTGTGATCAATGCGCAGTGCCAGACGAGCGGCACGGTGCGCATGGCCTTTTACGCGATCTGCACTGAATCACCCTGTTCCGGCTCCGCGGACATTCAGGTCGATCCGACGAGTGGTGCCCTGTCGCCTCAGACCTTCACCAATTTCATCGGCCGCTCCTGGTACGGATCGGACCTGTTCAACCGCGTGGACTACAACGGTGGCGGCTGTACGGCTGACCGATGCAGCTTCGCCTTCTGCACCCGCTACGAGTCCGAGTACACCTCCTGCGATGAATTCACGTGCACGACAACGGCCATCAACGAGACGCGGGCGTGTGGCACCTTCACCTTCGAACGCCCGCGCAGCATCGCCACGGTGACGGATGCCTGGGATAACCAGTGCGCGTCGTTTGAAGCGAGGTTGCCATGAGCGCCTTGCTATCGACTGCCCGGCGTTTCGTTCTGCTGCTGTCCCTGATGGCCGCTTTCAGCACGTATGCCGGGGCCGGTACCTGCGTTCGAACCCAGGCCGATGTGTGCGTCGATGGACCGGGCACCCGGAATATCAGCGGGCTTGACGTGTATCGCGACTGCTGGCGCTATGAAGCGGCGTTTACCTGCCAATCGGCGAACTACGTGGATGACTGCCAACCCGTGCGTGACCGCGGTTGCAGCCAAGTCGGATCGATCTGTGTCGACACTAACCCGCAGGGTGCCTGCATGCTCTATGAGCAGACCTGGCAATGCCGGGTGGCGAGCGGCTCGACCTCGACCATCACCAACTGTGGCGGTCAGCAGTTCTGCCTGGATGGCCACTGCTTCGACACGGGCAACGTACCGGACGCCGATTTCGCCAAGGCGGTCACCGCGCTCGAAGTGCAGCGGGAAGCCGGCAAGTACGTGGATCCCACGACCCTGGTGGTGTTCCAGGGCTACGACAACCGCTGTCGCAAGAAACTCTTCGGCCTGGTCAACTGCTGCAAGGGTGCAGGATCGGACGGATCGCTCTTCAGCAACCTGAACCTGATCCTCGGCGCCGGGGGGCAGGTGATGGGCGCGGCGGGGTCGAGCTACACCTTCGACGCGCTATTCGCGTCCGACGCCCCGGACCTGGCCATCGCCGGCTTCGAAGCGCTGTTCGGAGTTGGGGGCGGCTCCTCCGCACTGGCAGGCCTCATGGCCGGCGATGTCTCGGTGGCATCCTTCA
>JAIOPW010000221.1 GCA_021413665.1 Rhodocyclales bacterium
CTCTTGATCAAGAAGCCGGAGGCCGTGCTCGAAGAGGTTCTTGCGGTGCTGCCGGGACCGGACTTCCCCGGCGGCGGCCAACTCATTTCGACCCCGGCCGACATCCGCGACGCCTATGCCAATGGCCGCGGCAGCCTGCGCATGCGCGCGCGCTGGCGCATCGAGGAACTGGCGCGCGGCCAGTGGCGGGTCATCGTCTACGAACTGCCGCACGGCGTGTCGGTAGCGCACGTGCTGTCCGAAATCGAAGGCCTCACCAATCCGCAGCCGCGCGCCGGCAAGAAGGATGTCAGCCAGGACCAGAAGAACCTCAAGGCGCTGATACTCGGCGTGCTCGACAGCGTGCGCGACGAATCCAGCGACCAGCAGGCGGTGCGCATCATGCTGGAACCCAAGAGTTCGCGCATCCCGCAGGACGAATTCATGGCCGTGCTGCTGGCGCACACCAGCCTCGAAGCAAGTGTTTCGGTGAACCTGACCATGGTCGGCCGCGATGGCAGGCCGCGGCAAAAACACCTGCTGACCATCCTGCATGAATGGATCGCCTTCCGCTTCGCCACGGTGGAACGCCGCACCCGGCACCGCCTGGCCGAGGTGCTGCGCCGCGTGCATATCCTCGAAGGACGCATGACGGTCTTCCTGAAGATCGAAGAGGTCATCCGCTGCATCCGCGAAGCCGACGAACCCAAGCCGGACCTGATGGCACGCTTCGGCCTCACCGAAATCCAGGCCGAAGACATCCTCGAAATCCGCCTGCGCCAGTTGGCGCGCCTGGAAGGCATCCGCATCGAGAAGGAACTCGGCGAACTGCGCACCGAACACGGACAGCTCACCAAACTGCTCGACTCGCGCAACGAGATGACCAGGCTGATCCAGAAGGAGATCGGCGAAGACGCCAAACGCTTTGGTGACGAGCGCCGCACCCTGATGGAAGCCGTGACGCCCATCTCGCAGGGCGAAATCGCCGTCCCCGACGAACCGGTCACCGTGATCGTCTCGAAGAACGGCTGGGTGCGTTCGCGCCAGGGTCATGGCATCGACCCGACTGGCATCACCTACAAGACCGGCGACTTCCCGTGGCTGGTGGCGGAAACACGCACCGTCTGGCCGCTGATCGTGATCGACAGCAACGGCCGCAGCTACAGCGTCAGGGTTTCCGACCTGCCCGGCGGCCGCGGCGACGGCACACCGCTGAATACCATGATCGACTTCCAGGAAGGCGGCAAACTGGCGCTGGCGCTCACCGCTGCGCCGGAAAGCAAGTATCTGGTCGCCGGGTCAAACGGCTACGGCTTTGTCGCGGGCGTCGCCGACATGATCGCCCGCAACAAGGCTGGCAAGGCTTTTCTGGCACTCGACAAGGGCGAGAAGCCCTTACTGCCGGCACCGGCCACGGGACACACCGTGGCCGTGCTCACCGTGGGCGGAAGATTGCTGCTGTTTCCGCTCGCCGAACTCAAGGAAATGGCCAAGGGCAAGGGCCTGATGCTGATCGACCTGGCGAAAAACGACGAGGTCGTCGGCGTCACCGTCACCGCTGGACAAACCCTGCGGATCGGCGGCAACGGGCGCGGCGGCAAGCTCGTCGAGCAGCCGCTCGATAGTCGTGCTCAAGCCGGCTTTCAAGGAAATCGTGCACGGCGCGGACAGGAAATTCCGTTCAAATTAAAACCCGTGAGCCTTGCCTTGGCATCTAAACATTGATGCTAAAATCCGCAAAAAATCGGCCCATCGGCATCTGACCGCATACAGTTGGTTCAGGCGGTTGCCGCCCACGGAGAACAAAATGCTTTTCATCCTCTATTACATCGTCGCCATCGTCGTGCTGGTCATGCATTTCACAGGGATGCTGGCCCGTTACAACGTGGAATGGCTGGTGCTGGTTCTCGCCGTGACGGTGTTCCCCGCGGTCATCTACCTCTGACGATACCCCTGCGAAGTGGCCAAGCCCGCAAACGACACGGGCAAAACCACTCCGGATAACGCCCGTTTGCCGAATCGTCAGCGCCGACTCCGGGCGAGTCCGCGCTGGTTTTGCGTTAACAGTGGCGAACAATGATGCCCTTGACCTGATCCACCGCCGCGTCGACCACCTCGACCCTCTGCGGCAAATTCTCGATTCCGTCAAATCCCGCGGGACGTACTGGATCGCGGCCCAGCGCCTCGCGGATGGTCTCCCCGAACTTCACCGCCTGTGCCGTTTCCAGCACGATCATCGGCAGTTGCGCAACGCGCTGTTCCCGCGCCACCTTGATTCCGTCGGCCGTATGCGTGTCGATCATCAGCCCGTACCACGCCCAGACATCGCGGATCGTGGCCAGGCGGTCGGCATGGGTGCTGCAACCGGAGACAAAGCCATAGACCGGCAGGCGCGCGGCGAACGGGCCGTCGGCAACGCTGAAACTGCCGCCCGCATCCACCTCGCGCCACAGTTGGCGTACGACGACCGGGTCGCGACCCACCAGGTCGAAGATGAAGCGCTCGAAATTCGACGCCTTGGAAATATCCATCGACGGACTTGACGTTACCTGCGTTTCGGCCGTGGTTCGCGGCCGGTAGACGCCGGTGCGGAAGAACTCATCGAGCACGTTGTTTTCGTTGGTGGCCAATACCAGCCGGGCGATCGGCAAACCCATCATGCGGGCAACATGGCCGGCGCAGATGTTGCCGAAGTTGCCTGACGGCACGCAGAAGGCCACCTCCTGGTCACTGGACTTCGTCGCCTCGAAATATCCCTTGAAGTAGTAGACCACCTGGGCCATCACCCGCGCCCAATTGATCGAATTCACCGCGCCGATCTTGTACTTCGCCTTGAATGCCGCGTCGTTGGACACGGCCTTGACGATGTCCTGGGCATCATCGAACATGCCGCGCACGGCGATGTTGAAAATGTTCGCATCCTGTAACGAGTACATCTGCGCGCGCTGAAAGGCGCTCATCCGGCCGTCCGGCGAGAGCATGAAAACGCGGACATTGCGCTTGCCGCGCATCGCGTATTCCGCCGCGGAACCGGTGTCGCCCGAAGTCGCGCCGAGGATATTGATGGTCTCGCCACGCTGGTCCAGAACGTACTCGAACAAGTTGCCCAGCAGTTGCATGGCCATGTCCTTGAAGGCCAGCGTCGGCCCGTTGGACAGTTCCAGCAGGTGGAAACCGGGCTCCATCGACGTCAGCGGCACGATGTCCCGCGCCTTCGCCGGATCGCGGCTCCAACGATAGGTCTGCGCCGTGTAGGTCTTGTCGCAGATGGCCTTCAGATCCGCCGCCGGAATGTCGGTGATGAACAGACTCAGAATGCGAAAGGCCAGCTCTGCATAGGACAGGCCACGCCATTCATCGAGTTGTGCGGCCACCTGCGGATAGGACTCGGGCAGGTAGAGCCCACCGTCGGGCGCGAGCCCGCCAAGCAGGATGTCGCAGAATTCCTGCGGCTCTCCGCCGCCGCGTGTCGAGATGTATTTCATGTCAGCCCAGCTCTTCCATCCGCAGGCGGATCACCTTCTTCTTCACCACGGGCAGCGCCTCGATCTTCGCAATCGCCGCATCGACGTTCTTCTCGCGCGTGATGTGGGTCAGCATGATGATGTCGGTCTGCGATTCGCCTTCCGCCGGCTCGCGCTGGATCATGGCGTCGATGGAAATCTGCTGGTCGGCGAGGATGCGCGTGATGTCGGCCAGCACGCCCGGCTTGTCCTCCACCCGCAGCCGCAGGTAGTAGCTGGTTTCCACTTCGGACAGGGGCAGGATCGGCGTGTCCTCGACGGCGCCGGGCTGGAAAGCCAGGTGCGGCACGCGATGCTCCGGATCGGCCGTATGCATGCGGGTCACGTCGACCAGGTCGGCGATGACCGCCGAGGCGGTAGGTTCGGCGCCGGCGCCCTTGCCGTAATACAGCGTGGCGCCGACGGCATCGCCTTGCACCAGCACGGCATTCATCGCCCCTTCGACGTTGGCGATCAGGCGCTTGGTCGGAATCAGCGTCGGATGCACGCGCAGTTCGACGCCCGCTTTTCCGTCCAATTCGCGCCGGCGGGTGATGCCCAGCAGCTTGATGCGGTAGCCCAGTTGCTCGGCGTATTTGATGTCGTCGGCGTCAAGCTGGCTGATGCCCTCGATGGACGTCGAAGGGCAGGCCCTTGTCGCGCATCTCGGACAGGATGAAGTTGGTGGTGCCGTTGATGATGCCGGCGATCCACTGGATGCGGTTGGCGGTGAGGCCCTCACGCAGCGCCTTGATGATCGGGATGCCGCCCGCCACCGCCGCTTCGAAGGCAACCATGACGCCTTGCTCATGCGCGGCAGCGAATATCTCGTTGCCATGCATCGCCAGCAAGGCCTTGTTCGCGGTCACCACGTGCTTGCCGTTGGCGATGGCCTTCAGCACCAGTTCCTTGGCGATGCCGCAGCCGCCGATCAGTTCGACGACGATGTCGATCTCGGGGTCCGTCACCACCGAGAAGGCGTCGTCGGTCACTTGCGCCCGGCCGGCGGTCACTTGCCGCGCCAGTTCGAGGTTCTTGTCCGCCACCTTGGTGATGCGGATCGGCCGCCCGGCGCGACGGGTGATCTCGGCTTCGTTGCGTGCAAGAACGGTAAAGGTGCCGCCACCGACGGTGCCGATGCCCAGAAGTCCTACGTTGATGGGTTTCATTTCAAGGTTTTCCTAAAGCTGAAAGCGGGAATCACCAGACCTTCCCGAAAGTAGAAGCGATGCGCGTCGGTGCGCTGGGTTCCGGAATCGAGCGCCAGTACATCGCACTGCAAGTCCCGCGCATGTCGTTCCAGGTGCCGCAGCAAGGTTCTGCCGATGCCCCGCGAGCGATGCGCTTCATCGGTCACAAGGTCATCCACGTAAAGCCGGCGGCCCTCGTAAGTATTCTCGATCACGCGCCACAGCGCGACGCCGCGCACCGCATCGCCTTCGGTCGCCACGCTCATGCGGGCGCCGTTGGCGAACACCGCGCGCAGACGGTCGGCATAGGCAGCCGGCAAGCCGGTACGCAACTGGCGGTGCACCGGCTCGGCGCGGGCGAGCCATGCCGGCGCGACCACGCCGCCGTCGCCGCCGGTCACATCGACCAGCGGAAACTCAGTTGCCATAGCGTTTGCGATAGCCTTCGAGGAAGCGCGCGATGCGGCCGATGGCCTCGCGCAGGTCGTCCTCATGCGGCAGGAAGACCAGGCGGAAATGGTCGGGATGCGGCCAGTTGAAGCCCGTGCCCTGCACCAGAAGGACCTTCTCCGCCACCAGCAGCTCTTCGATGAAGTCCTGATCGTTGCTGATCGGATACATCTTCGGATCCATGCGCGGGAACATGTACAGCGTCGCCTTGGGCTTGACGCAAGTAACCCCGGGAATCGCCGTGATCAGTTCATGCGCCACGTCGCGCTGGCGGCACATGCGGCCACCCGGCGCCACCAGGTCGTCGATGCTCTGGTAGCCGCCGAGCGCGGTCTGGATGCCCCACTGCCCCGGCACGTTGGCGCACAGCCGCATCGAGGCCAGCATGTCGAGGCCGTCGATGTAGTCGCGCGCATGCTTCTTTTCGCCGGACACGATCATCCAGCCGGCGCGATAGCCGCAGGAACGGTAGTTCTTCGACAGGCCGTTGAAGGTAATCGTCAGCACATCCTCCGACAGGGCCGCGATCGAGGTATGGGTCACACCGTCGTAGAGCACCTTGTCATAGACCTCGTCGGCATAGACGATCAGGTCGTTCTGCCGGGCGATCTCGATGATTTCCTTGAGCAACTCGTCCGGATACAGGGCGCCGGTCGGGTTGTTCGGGTTGATGATGACGATGGCCCGCGTCTTGGGCGTGATCTTGGCCCGGATGTCGGCCAGGTCGGGCAGCCAGCCGGCGCCCTCGTCGCACAGGTAATGGCGCGGCGTGCCGCCGGAAAGGCTCACCGCGGCGGTCCATAGCGGATAGTCGGGTGCCGGCACCAGGATTTCGTCGCCGCTGTCGAGCAACGCGTTCATGGCCATCACGATCAGTTCGGACACGCCGTTGCCGATGTAGATGTCCTCGATCGTGACGCCCTTGATGTGCTTCTGCTGCGAGTAATGCATCACCGCCTTGCGCGCGGAAAAAATCCCCTTCGAATCCACATAACCGGCCGCGCCGGGCAGGTTGCGGATCATGTCCTGCTGGATTTCTTCGGGCGAGTCGAAGCCGAAGGCGGCGAGGTTGCCGATGTTCAGCTTGATGATCTTGTGGCCTTCCTCTTCCATCTGCCGGGCGCGGGCGAGCACGGGACCGCGAATGTCGTAGCAGACGTTGGCGAGCTTGGCTGATTTGTTTACGGGCTGCATGCGCAACCGTCCTTTCTGCAAGACGCCGCCCGGGTCGGGCAGCGCGGCTAAATGTATAATGTTACTCAAGCCTATGCTGCACCGCAAATCCAGATTTGATGCGGCTTTCAGCGACTCCGGCCCCACCCGTTCGCCAGACGACCCAGCCACCCCGAATGAAGCTGCATTCCCCCGCCACCGCAGGTCTGCTTTCAATCACGGCCTACGACGTCGGGTACATCGACGTAAACGGCCGCCGCTTGACGAAGAGTTTTCTCCTCACCCCGCAACGCCTCATCGACAGCTGGCCGCCCGCGTCGTTCGAAAGCCTGGGCGAAGCCGACCTGCAAGCCGTGGCCGCTCTCGGCTGCCCCATCGTCCTGCTCGGCACCGGTCCGCGCCAGCACTTCCCAGCCCACCGCCTGCTGCGGCCCCTGATCGAGCGTCGCATCGGCGTTGAGGTGATGGACAGCTTCGCCGCCTGCCGCACCTACAACATCCTCATGGCCGAAGGGCGCGACGTGGCTGCCGCGATCATCATCGAATGCGCGAACTGATCGAACTGCGCGGCCGGCCCCTGCTGGCCCTGATCGTGATCTTTGCCCTGGCCTGGTTCGGCACGCTGGAACAGCGCCGCCTGATCAACCCCGACGAAGGTCGCTATTCCGAGATACCGCGCGAAATGGTGGCCAGCGGCGACTGGCTGACACCGCGCCTGAACGGCATCAAGTACTTCGAAAAACCCGCGCTGCAATACTGGGCCACGGCCACCGCCTACACGGTATTTGGCGAACATCACTGGACAGCGAGGCTCTGGCCGGCGCTGACCGGCTTCCTCGGCGTGCTGGCGACCGCCTTCGCCACCGCCAGGCTGTTCGGCCCCCAGGCCGGATTGATCGCGGGTGCGGTACTGGCCGGCAGCGTCTTGTGGAACGTGATCGGCCACGTCAACACGCTCGACATGGGTGTCAGCTTTTTCCTCGCGGCCGCGGTGTTCGCCCTTTGCCTGGCACAGCGCGACAACGCGACGCCGATTGAAAGTCGGCGCTGGCAGGACGGCGCCTGGGTGCTGCTGGCGCTGGCGGTGCTCTCCAAGGGCCTGATCGGGTTGGTGCTGCCCGCCGCCACTGTCGTTGCCTACGCCCTGTGGCAGCGCGACTGGAGCTTCATCCTGCGCATCCGGCCCTTCCGCGGCCTGCTGATCCTGCTGGCGATCACCGCGCCCTGGTTCATCGCGGTATCACTGGCCAACCCCGAGTTCGCCCATTTCTTTTTCATCCACGAGCATTTCCAGCGCTTCCTGACCAAGGCCCACGGCCGCTACCAGCCGATGTGGTACTTCGTTCCCATCCTGCTTATCGGCATGCTGCCCTGGCTGAGCAGCCTGCTGCCCGGTCTCGCCGCCGGCATGCGCAAGGAAGCCGGCCGCCGTTTTCAACCGCGTCGCTTCCTGCTGGTGTGGACGGTGCTGGTCTTTGCCTTCTTCTCGGTGTCCAGTTCCAAGCTCGCCTCCTACATCCTGCCCATTTTCCCCGCGCTGGCTGCGCTGATCGGCGTGCACCTGACCGGCCATGTCGTGGCGCGACGCATCGAATGGCATGCCCTGCCGGCCGTGATCGTCGGTGGTGCCTGCCTGTTCCTCGTCCCCCACGTCACGCGCTTTGCCAGCGAAACGGTGCCGGCCGCGCTCTACGAGGCCTACCAGCCCTGGCTGTATGCCGGGTCGGCGGCGCTGCTGCTCGGCGGCTTGGCCGGGTTCTGGCTGGGGCGACAGGGCCGCAGCGTGGCCGCCATGGCCGCTCTCGCCTTCGGCGGTTTCGCCTTCGGCCAGGGCTTCCTGCTGGGACATGACAGCCTCGGCTCGGTCAACTCGGCGCACGACGTAGCGGCCGCAATCCGCCCTCAAGTTCCCGCCGGGGCGCCGTTTTTCAGCGTAGACACTTACGACCAGAGCCTGCAGTTCTACCTGAAGCGCACCACGACGATGGTCGCCTATCGCGACGAGCTCGGCTTCGGCATCGAGCAGGAACCGCAAAAATTCATCGCCGACATCGCCGGCTTTGAATCAGCCTGGAGGGCGGCGCCGACGGCCTGGGCGCTGATGTCGCCAGCAACCTGGAAGGATTTGAGTGCGAAAGGATTTCCCATGACCGAAGTCGTCCGCGACACCCGCCGCGTCATTGTCAAAAAGCCATGAACGCCATCAGCTTTTCCCTGATCCTGACCGGCGTGCTGCTGAATGCCGCCGCGCAACTGCTGCTCAAGGCCGGCACCAACGTCGTCGGACATTTCGAGTTTCACGCCGACAACATTATTCCGGTCGGGCTGAAACTCGCCTTCCAGCCTTACATCATGGGCGGCATGGCCTGCTATGCAGTGAGTCTGGTGGTCTGGATCATGGCGCTGTCGCGTGTTCCGGTCTCGATCGCCTACCCGATGCTCTCCATCGGCTATGTAATCAACGCCTTCGTCGCCTGGCACTGGTTCGGCGAAGCCCTGGCCGCCCAGAAACTGCTGGGAATCGGCTTCATCGTCGTCGGCGTGTTTCTGGTGGCAAGGTCATGAGCCTTCCGTTTTTGCCCTTTACCCGCCCCTCGATCGACGAGGAAACCATCGCCGCGGTGGCCGATGTAATGCGCTCCGGCTGGATTGCCAGCGGCCCCCGGGTACTGGCCTTCGAGGCCGCCCTCTCCGACTATTGCGGCGGCCGCCCGGTGCGTGTCTTCAATTCCGGCACCGCCACCCTCGAAGTGGCGCTGCGTCTGGCGAAAGTCGGCGCCGGCGACACGGTGATCACCACGCCGCTGACCTGGGTCGCGACCGCCAACGTGATCCTGGAAGTCGGCGCCACGCCGGTTTTCGTCGATGTCGACCCGGTGACCCGCAACATCGACCTTGACCGCATCGAAACGGCAATCCTGCCGAATACCAAAGCCGTCATCCCGGTCGACCTCGCCGGACTGCCCGTCGACCGCGACCGGCTTGACGCCATCGCCGGCAAGCACAATCTCCGCGTGATCGAGGATGCCGCGCAATCCCTCGGCGCATCATGGAACGGCAACCGCATCGGCAGCACCGGAGATTTCATCTCCTTCAGCTTCCACGCCAACAAAAACCTCACCACCGCCGAGGGCGGCGCGCTGGTACTGCCGACTGACATCGATCCCGGCCTCTGCGAGCGGCTGCGCCTGCAAGGCGTAAAGCGGTTCCCCGACGGCGGCATGGACGTCGATGTGCTGGGCGGCAAGTTCAACCTGACCGACATCGCCGCCACCATCGGCCTCGGCCAGATGAAGCAGCTCGCCGGCTTCACCACCCGCCGGCGCGAACTTGCCCGACGCTATTTTTCCCGCATCGATCCGGCGCTCGGACTGGGACTGCCGGTGGCGGATTTCAGCAACAGCAACTGGCACATGTTCCAGGTCCTGCTGCCGGCCGGCGCCGATCGCGGCAAGTTCATCGCGGCGATGAAGGAAAAGGGCGTCGGCGTCGGCGTCCATTACCCCGCGCTGCACCTGTTCTCGCTGTATCGGGCGATGGGTTTCAGCGAAGGCGACTTCCCTCATGCCGAGCGCATTGGAGCTACGACCGTTACACTGCCGCTCTTTCCCTCGATGCAGGACAGCGACGTTGATCGCGTCTGCGAGGCACTGGCTGCAAGTCTGTCGGAGACCGTATGACCATACCCAACCTGTCCATCGTCATACCTGTCTACAACGAGGAAGCCACGCTCGCCACGCTGTTCGCCCGCCTCTATCCGGCGCTCGACGCCCTGGGCGAGGCCTACGAAGTCGTTTTCATCAACGACGGCAGTCGCGACCGCTCGGCGGCCATCCTGCGCGAGCAGTTCGAGGCGCGCCCGGAAGTCACCCGCGTCATCCTGTTTTCGGCCAACGCCGGCCAGCACATGGCCATCATGGCCGGCTTCGAACACTGCCGCGGCGAGATCGTCGTCACGCTGGATGCCGACCTGCAAAACCCGCCCGAGGAGATCGGCAAACTGGTCGCCAAGATGCGCGAAGGCCACGACTACGTCGGCAGCATCCGCCGCAAGCGCCAGGACAGCCTGTTCCGCACCTGGGCCTCGAAGGCGATGAACCGGCTTCGCGAGAAGATCACGCGGATCAAGATCACCGACCAGGGCAACATGCTGCGCGCCTATTCGCGCAGCGTGGTGAATGCGATCAACAGCTGCAAGGAAGTCGCCACCTTCATTCCGGCGCTGGCCTACACCTTCGCCCGCAGCCCGGCGGAAGTGATGGTCGAGCACGAAGAGCGCGCGGCAGGCGAGTCGAAGTATTCGCTCTATAGCCTGATCCGCCTCAACTTCGACCTGATGACCGGCTTTTCGCTGGTGCCGCTGCAATGGTTTTCCATGCTCGGCATTCTCGTCTCGCTGGGCTCGGCGGCCCTGTTCGTGCTGCTGATCGTCAGGCGCCTGATCGTCGGCCCGGAAGCGGAAGGCTTGTTCACCCTGTTCGCGCTGATGTTCTTCCTGATCGGCCTGGCGCTGTTCGGCATCGGCCTGCTCGGCGAATACATCGGCCGCATCTACCAGCAGGTGCGCCACCGGCCGCGCTACCTGGTCGAAGCCATCCTCGAAAGGAAGGAATGACCCGATCTGTCGTTTTCGCCTACCACAACGTAGGCGTGCGCTGCCTTTCGGTGCTGCTGGCCCACGGCGTCGATGTGGCATGCGTCGTCACCCACCGGGACAGCCCGGGCGAGACCATCTGGTTCGACAGCGTCGCCGAACTGGCGGCGCGCCACGGCATCCCCGTGATCGTGCCGGAGGATCCCAATGATCCCGCGATCGTCACTGAGCTCGCGGCGATGAAGCCGGATTTCCTGTTCTCCTTCTACTACCGCTTGATGCTCAAAGCGCCGCTGCTTGCCCTTCCCAGGGCTGGCGCCTGGAACATGCATGGTTCGCTGCTGCCCAGGTATCGCGGCCGCGTACCGGTAAACTGGGCAATCATCAATGGCGAACGGGAAACCGGTGCCACCCTGCACGAAATGCTGGAAAAACCCGACGCCGGGGGCATCGTCGCGCAGCAGGCGGTCCCGATCCTGCCGGACGACACCGCGCTGGACGTGTTCAACAAGGTCACGCTGGCCGCGGAAATGGCGCTTGACCGTATCCTGCCCGACCTGCTGGCCGGTCGCGCCGCCGCCAGGCCGCAAGACCTTGCCGCCGGAAGCTACTTTGGCGGGCGCAAGGCCGAGGACGGCCGCATCGACTGGAGCCGACCCGCCGCCGAGGTCCACAACCTGATCCGCGCCGTGGCCCAGCCCTATCCGGGAGCCTTTTCGGACACCGCCCAAGGCCGTCTCACT
>JAIOPW010000203.1 GCA_021413665.1 Rhodocyclales bacterium
GCCGCGCTGATCGCCTCGCTCGGCGTCTACGGCGGCACCGGCCACTTGATGCTGACGCGCGCCTTTCGCTATGCCGCTGCGTCCTTCCTGTCGCCCTTCCTCTACGCGCAACTGGTCTGGGCGATGCTGCTCGGCTGGACCGTCTACGACCACTTGCCCGACCTCCTGTCGATCGCCGGCATGGTGGTGATCGCCGCTAGCAGCCTGTCGATCGCCCTGTCGGAAAGATTCAGGCAGGCAAACGCTGCAAAGGGTAGGGATACAGCATGTTGAGCGCTGTGCTGCGGCCGTCGGCCTGAACCATGCGCACATGCTCGCGGCGGAACTCGCGGGCGTGGTGCAGGCCGCAGCTGTGGGCAATCATGTCGATTTCCTTGTTCATGTTCAGGCAGTAGTTCGCCACACGCTCGAACTTCTCCTCGACCACCAGCCCGCGTTGCAGGCGAGCGTTATGGGTCGTGATTCCGGTCGGGCAGGTGTTGGTATGGCAACGCAGGGCCTGGATGCAGCCCAGGGCGAACATGAAGCCGCGCGCGCTGTTGACGAAATCGGCGCCGCAGGCCAGCGCCCAGGCGGCCCTCGCCGAGGTCACCAGTTGCCCGGCCGCCATCACCTTGACCCGCTCCTTGATGCCGGCCTCGATCAGGGCGTCGACCACGCGCGGCAGGGCCTCCTCGATCGACAGCGACATGTGGTCCGCCAGCGCCTGCGGCGCGGCGCCGGAACCGCCCTCGCCGCCATCCACCGCAATGAAGTCGGGCGCATCGGCAATGCCGCGACGGGCCACCGCCTCGGTCAGCAGGTTCATGAACTGCCAGCCGCCGATGGCCGTCTTGATCCCGACCGGCTTGCCGGTCACCTCACGCACGCGCAACACCATGTCGAGCAACTGGTCGATGCTGGTGATCTCCGGATGGCGGTTGGGCGAGAGCGAATCCTCGCCTTCCGGGATGCCGCGGATGCGCGCGATCTCGGGCGTCACCTTGCCTCCGGGCAGCACGCCGCCCTTGCCCGGCTTGGCGCCCTGCGACAGCTTGATTTCGAAGGCGCGCACCGATTCATGGGCGGCGATTTCGCGCAACTTGCTGTCCGATAGCCTGCCGTCGGCATCGCGCACGCCGTACTTGGCAGTGCCGATCTGCATGATGACGTCGCAACCGCCTTCCAGGTGGTAGGGCGAGAGGCCGCCCTCGCCCGTATCGATCCAGCATCCCGCCTTGGCTGCGCCACGCGATAGCGACTGCACCGCCGGTTTCGAGATGGCGCCGAAGCTCATACCGCTGACATTGACGATCGAGCGCGCTACAAAGGGCTTCGCGCAATACCCCTCGCCGACCGGCAAGGGCGGCGTCGGCAGGCGGTCGTCCTCCAGCACGGCGAACGGCGCATTGACGAAGATCAGCGCGCCCGCCTCATGAAGGTTGTAGGTCGAACCAAATCCCAGCACCCCGCCTTCGTTCTTCGCCATGCGATAGACCCAGGTGCGCGTCGAGCGGTCGAAGGGCCGCTCATCGCGATCGCCGAGGAAAAAGTACTGTCGAAAATATTCGCCGAGCTGCTCGAAAAAATAACGCAGGCGGCCTACCAGCGGATAGTTGCGCAGGATCGAGTGCTTCTTCTGGGTGATGTCCTTGAGGTAGAAATAAATCACCAGGACCGCGAACGCAAGAGCGAGCAGAACACCGAGACTGACCGAGAAGATGCCGGGCATGGGCGCCATACCTCCAATGCTAGAATCGATCGAACTTTCACTTGACGCATCAACATATCATGGAACTCCCGCTTCAGCTTGCCGCAGAGGTCGAACGCAACGTGCTCGCCGCCCTGGTCGAGGATATCGGCGGTGGCGACCTGACGGCGCTGCTCACCTCCGCAACACGGCGTTCGCATGGCAGCGTCATCAGCCGGGAGGATGCGGTACTGGCCGGCACCGCCTGGTTCAGCGCCTGTTTTCGTGCGCTCGACCCGCTCGCCGTCATTACCTGGAACGCCGGCGACGGCGATCTGGTTGCCGCCGGCCAGACGCTCTGCGAAATAGACGCCAAGACCCGCGCCCTGCTTACGGCCGAGCGCGCCGCCCTCAACTTTCTGCAACTACTCTCGGGCACGGCGACCGAAACCCGGCTCTACGTCGAAGCCGTCGCCGGCACCGGCGCACGCATCGTGGACACGCGCAAGACCCTGCCCGGCCTGCGCCTGGCGCAGAAATATGCCGTCACCTGCGGCGGCGGCCACAACCATCGCCTCGGCCTCTACGACGGCATTCTGATCAAGGAAAACCACATCATGGCGGCGGGCGGTGTCACCGCCGCGCTGCAGCAGGCACGCGCGATCGGCCGCGACGACGTCTTCATCCAGATCGAAGTGGAAACCCTGGAGCAACTCGCCGAAGCGCTCGATGCCGGTGCCCGCATGATCCTGCTCGACAACATGGATCTCGAGCAAATGCGTCAGGCCGTCGGCCTCACCGCCGGCCGCGCCGAACTCGAAGCATCAGGGGGCGTCAGCCTGGAAACCGTGCGCGCCATCGCCGAAACCGGCGTCGATCGTATTTCCATTGGCAGCCTGACCAAGAACGTGGAGGCGGTCGATCTCTCGCTGCGGCACAGCGAAGGCTGATTCTGCTAGAATTCGCGCCCTGCCTGACCGGCAGCAATCAGCAGCGGAGAGGTGGATGAGCGGTTTAAGTCGCACGCCTGGAAAGCGTGTTTAGGATAATATCCTAACGAGGGTTCGAATCCCTCCCTCTCCGCCAGAACCCTGCAAACACGCGCCTTCCGGCGCGTTTTTCGTTTCTACCCCCGTTTCTACCCCCGTTTCTACCCCTGTCAGTTCAAACGGGAAGAATCGAGTCCGAAGACACTGCCAGCCACAGCGACTCCCCGTTCTTCCGCTTCATGCCGAGGATTGCGCTACGCGGCTGGCGATGGATGTGGCGGGTGATCACGTCCATCACCCAGCCATGCGTGATCACCAGAACACGCTTGCCCGGACTCGTCGCGGCGATGCTCATAAGCGCGGCCAGCACCCTGTCCGCAAATTCGTCCATCGACTCGCCTTGTTCAAAAATGCATGCCGGATTCCGCTTCAGGATTTGCTGCAACAAGATCGGGTTCAGATCCGCCAGTTCGGCCTTCGGGATGCCCTGGATTGCACCGAAGTTTCTCTCCTTCAATCCGTCGAGACACCGCGGCGGCACCAGTCGTAGCGCGCGTCCAATGATCTCCGCCGTCTCCAGCGCCCGCCGCAAGGGACTCGAATAGATGCATGCAAAGCCAAGGTCGGCGAACGCCGCAGCCATTTCGAACGCCTGCCGGCGCCCCTGATCGTTGATTTCGACATCGATCCAGCCCTGCAGGATCCCGACAATGTTCCAGTCCGTTTCGCCATGGCGGGCGACACAGACTTGGACCAAGCCGTTCGAGGCGTCGAAATCCGGCGGCACGACAACGTGCAGCGAGGTATCCGGATGAAGGCTTGATTCGGGCACAGGTGCCTAGAAATACCAGCGGGTAACCATCTCCGCGACGCATGCGGGCTTGTCGCCATCCTCGATTTCGATCACGGCCTGCCAGAGCATTTGCGCACCACCGACAATGTCCTCAACGGCGCCAAGTACAAAGCGTGCACGGACGCGACTACCGACTTTTACGGGCGCTGCAAAGCGCACACGGTTGAGCCCGTAATTGACCGCCAGTTTGATGCCCTCGACTTGAATGCATTCGCCGGCGAACTTGGCCAACAAAGATACGGTAAGGTAGCCATGCGCGATCGGCCCGCCGAACGGTGACTCGCGCCTGGCCCTTTCCACGTCAACATGAATCCATTGCTCATCACCCGTGACCTGCGCAAAGGCGTTCACGCGCTCCTGATCGATCAGCATCCAGTCGCTGACACCGATTTCCTGTCCCAGCCTGGTCCTGGCATCGTCGATGCCGGCAAATCGGGTTGATTTCATAGTCCCCTTGTGTCGCGCGTTATGGTCCGCCCGGAGGGACTCGAACCCCCTACCACCGGCTTAGAAGGCCGGTGCTCTATCCAGATGAGCTACGGGCGGATATGCTGCTCGATACGGTCAGTTTTCGTCCGGATGGCAGACCATCCTGCGGCAGTGCCGTGGCAAAAAACCTTGCAGATCCCAGCGCGGAAGTTTACAAGGAAACCCGAGCAGCGAACGTCGGCTGAACGGAACGCCACGAATATCGGCGAAGGCTTGACCAAGAACGGAAATAATCGCTTTCAGCGTAGCATAATTACGGTTGTTCCAGCCCGATACCCGCTTACCTCCATGGCAACAGAACCCACTTACTGCTACCACTGCCGGACCCATCACCCGCGCAACGAAATGCGCCTGATCGTGACCAAGACCGGCAAGCGCTGGCGTTGCATACGCAGCATCGAAGCCACCCAGCAAGGCCCGGAGGCGCGTGAGGCATACGGGCGACAGGTGTCCGAGATAAACAAGGCTGAATCCAAGAGCCGCGCCCAGCGGATGAACAACATGCTCCAGGAAAAATAGCCGGAATGACGGCCTCCCTCCCGGACAAACTCGACCGCATCGTCGCCGATGCGCGCCGTTCCGCTGAAGTTCGCGATCAAGGCTATCGCGAGCGGGCACTGAAGATCTATCCCTGGATTTGCGGCCGTTGCGCCAGGGAATTCACGCGCGCCAATGTGCGCGAACTGACCGTGCATCACCGCGACCACAACCACAACCACAACCCGCCCAATGGCAGCAACTGGGAATTGCTTTGCCTGTATTGCCACGACAACGAGCATCAGCGACAACTGGATGCCACCGGAAGCGCCTCCGACGACGCGAACGGCGGACCAGCCGCAACCCACTCCCCCTTCGCCAATCTCAAGGCGATGCTTGGGAAGCAGGACTAGGCAGCAGGAACCGCGAGCCGAGCCGGTCGATCTGGCTGCAGCCATGTTCCTTTCGCACGCTGGGGATTCCACCCGCTTGCCGGGCCTTGCCTGCCGGGATTCCGCTCGCCCGCCGCGAAGCGGAATCCCGGGTGTGTCGAGACCGCAGGCCGGCAAAGCGGAATCCCGCGGTGTCGAGCCCACAGTCCGACAAAAAAAAAGGGTTCCGGTCTTTCGACGGAAACCCTTGGTATCGGATGGTCGGGGTGGAGGGATTCGAACTCTCGACATCTTGCTCCCAAAGCAAGCGCGCTACCGGGCTGCGCCACACCCCGAACCGCGCAATTTTACCGAACCCGGTGCATGGTGGTCAATCGAAGAACTGCATGCCGCGTCGAAAACCGGGCAAGGCAGGGTTTCCGTCAAGGCAACGCCGGCTGTATCGGCACCAAGAGTAGCAGTCGCAACCACGATCCTTGACTTGCGATAGTCCCTCGTTTCGTTTATAAAGCCGATTCTCCGAAAATACGGACACTTTGCAATGGCTGAAGATCTCCTGCACAAAAAGCAATTCCCGCCCTACACCCCGAAGAAGGGTGAGGACTACATGAGCACGAAACAACTTGCTCACTTCCGGGCCATCCTGGCATCCCTCAAAGACGAATTGAGCGAGGACATCGAGCGCACGGTACATACCATGCAGGACGAGGCAACGGTTTTTGCCGATCCAAACGACCGCGCCAGCCAAGAGTCCGACATTGCGCTGGAACTTCGCAACCGCGACCGCGAGCGCAAATTGATAAAGAAGATCGACGAATCCATTGCCCGTATTGAAAGCGGCGAATACGGCTATTGCGATTCCTGTGGCGTTGAAATCGGCCTCAAGCGCTTGGAAGCACGCCCGACGGCGACGCTGTGCATCGACTGCAAGACACTGGAAGAGCACCGCGAAAAGCAGGTTGGAAAGTAATTCCAGCCTGTTTTCGGCACAGGCTTACATGAGCGCAGCGAACATTAAGCATAGCGGCCGAAGCCAAAAGCGGGTGGGCAAGTAAGGCGCCCGCCATGGCGGTCATGGGCAACAAAAAAGGACGCCACGGCGTCCTTTTTTGTTGCCCATGACCGCGAGCAGCTTACTGGGCTGCGGGCGCGGGCGCTGCTGCTTCCGCGGCAATCGCCTTCATCGACAGCCGTACACGGCCCTTGTCGTCGGTCTCGATGACCTTGACCTTCACGACCTGGCCCTCCTTGAGGTAGTCGGCAACGGCATTCACACGCTCGCTGGCAATCTGGGAAATGTGCAGCAGGCCGTCCTTGCCCGGCAGCAGGCTGACGATGGCACCGAAATCCAGGAGACGCAACACCGTGCCCTCGTAGATGCGACCGACTTCAACTTCCGCGGTAATGTCCTCGATGCGCTTCTTGGCCACCTGAGCCGCATCGGCATTCACGGACGAAATCGTGATCGAGCCGTCGTCTTCAATATCGATCACGCAGCCGGTTTCTTCAGTCAGCGCTCGGATCACTGCGCCGCCCTTGCCGATCACGTCGCGAATCTTTTCCGGGTTGATCTTGATATGGATCATGCGCGGGGCGAAGGTGGACACCTCCTCGCGATGGCCGGTCATGGAACCCTTCATCTGGTCGAGGATGTGAATTCGCGCCTCCTTCGCCTGGGCCAGTGCAACCTGCATGATTTCCTTGGTAATGCCCTGGATCTTGATGTCCATCTGCAGGGCGGTGATGCCTTCTTCGGTACCAGCCACCTTGAAGTCCATGTCGCCGAGATGATCCTCATCGCCGAGAATGTCGGTCAGCACCGCAAAACGGTTGCCTTCCTTGATCAGGCCCATTGCGATGCCAGCCACGTGCGCCTTGAGCGGCACACCTGCGTCCATCAGGGCAAGCGACCCGCCGCATACGGAGGCCATTGAAGACGAGCCGTTGGACTCGGTGATCTCGGACACGACGCGCATCGAGTAACCAAATTCCTCGGGCGACGGCAGCACGGCGAGCAGCGCGCGCTTGGCCAGGCGGCCATGACCGATTTCGCGGCGCTTCGGCGTGCCGACGCGACCGGTCTCGCCGGTGGCATAGGGAGGCATGTTGTAGTGGAGCATGAATCGATCGCGATACTCGCCCTGCAACGCGTCAATGATCTGCTCGTCGCGGCCGGTGCCCAGCGTGGCGACCACCATTGCCTGCGTCTCGCCGCGGGTGAACAGCGCCGAACCGTGGGTGCGCGGCAGGACGCCGTTACGGATCACGATCGGACGCACCGTGCGCGTGTCGCGACCATCAATGCGCGGCTCGCCGTTGAGAATCTGGCTGCGGACAATCTTGGCCTCCAGATCGAATACGGTGTTGCCGACCAGGTTGGAATCCGGCGCGTTCTCGACACCCTCGGTCAGGGCGGCGATGGTTTTCTTGGTGATTTCGCGGGTCTTCAGCGTGCGGGCCTGCTTGCTGGTGATGCGATAGGCTTCGCGCAGTTCGGCTTCCGCCAGTTCGGCGACACGCGCGATCAGCGGCTCGTTCTTGGCCGGCGGCTGCCAGTCCCATTCCGGCTTGCCGGCGACTTCCACCAGCTCGTTGATGGCCTTGATCGCGACCTGCATCTGGTCGTGGCCAAACACCACGGCGCCCAGCATGATCTCTTCGGACAGCTGCTTGGCCTCGGACTCGACCATCAACACAGCGCCCTCGGTACCGGCAACCACCAGCTCCAGTTGCGTGCTTTCCAGTTGGGTCTTGGTCGGGCAC
The DNA here is from genome assembly GCA_021413665.1 of Rhodocyclales bacterium. Lineage (GTDB taxonomy): Bacteria > Pseudomonadota > Gammaproteobacteria > Burkholderiales > Rhodocyclaceae > Sulfuritalea. The sequence goes on from JAIOPW010000203.1 coordinate 7,633, forward strand.
AGCACATACTTGCCATCGATGTAGCCGACACGGGCAGCGCCGATCGGGCCGCTGAACGGAATGCCGGAAATCGCCATGGCTGCCGATGCACCGAGCATCGCCGGAATGTCCGGATCGATTTCAGGATTGCACGACATCACGGTACACACCACCTGCACCTCGTTATAGAAAGCATCGGGAAACAGCGGGCGTAACGGACGATCAATGAGGCGGCAGGTCAGGATTTCCTTTTCCGACGGACGCCCCTCGCGCTTGAAAAAGCCGCCCGGGATGCGTCCGGCGGCGTAGGACCTTTCCTGATAGTCAACGGTCAGTGGAAAGAAATCCTGCCCGGGCTTTGCGTTTCGCGCGCCCACCACAGTGGCCAACACGACAGTGTCATCCATGGTAACCAGGACAGCACCGCCTGCCTGACGAGCAACTTCGGCGGTTTCAAGAGTGACGGTATGGTCACCATAGGCAAAACTCTTCTTGATCGGATTCAGCACAAAAATTCCTTTCGGCAAAAGATAAAAGCCGGTACAGCCATCATGGCTGTACCGGCCTGTTCAGCAAGCCTGCGCAGTATCTGGCGCAAAGCGCATCGTGCGTTGGAAGCGAACCGACGCTTGGGCAAAAGCTACTTGCGCAGACCGAGGCGCTCGATCAGGGACCGATAGCCATCGACATTCTTGCGCTTGAGGTAATCCAGCAATTTGCGACGCTGGCTGACCATCATGAGCAGGCCGCGACGTGAGTGATGATCCTTGCTATGCGCCTTGAAATGACCCGTCAGATCATTGATGCGCGCGGTGAGAAGCGCGACCTGAACTTCGGGGGAGCCGGTGTCACCCTGCGCACGCTGGTAGTCGGTGACGATCTTGGCTTTGTCGGTAGTGGAAATTGCCATTGTGGTTTCCTTGCTGATCCTGTTGTATTGGGCTCTTGGAGAACCATGGATTATAGCGTTTTGAATAGCGTCTTATCAAGCTTTGCGACTTAATTCGTCGCGCGGTCACCCGCAACGAGCCGTATCGGCTTTAACCAGCCATCAGCTAGCTGCCGGCAAACACCGATGAAGCTGCGTTCTGCGTCATAAACACGCAGCCGGGTACCTTCCTCACCCGCCCAGCGAACCGCCTGCCCATGTTGCAGCCGGTCGGCATCGGCCATGCCGAGGCAGGCTTCGGCAAGGTCGGCAAGAAGGGAATCAGGGGGCAACAGCAAGCCATCACGAGCTTCGGCGGTCAAATCTTCCAGCATCGCCAGGGAATGCGCGTTGCCGACATCAAGTATGCCGATGCCAGTACGTCGCAATGCCGCCAGATGCGCTCCGCACCCCAGTCGGTCGCCAATGTCGGCGGCCAGGGTTCGCACATAGGTCCCTTTGCTGCAACGGACCTCGAAGACGAAACGGCCATCGGCCAGACTATTTCCCGCGTCAAGCAAACGCAGCTCGTGCATGGTGACGCGGCGGGCGGCGCGCTCCAGTTCGATGCCGGCACGTGCGTACTCATAGAGAGGCTTGCCGTCACGCTTGAGGGCGGAATACATCGGCGGCACCTGTTCGATCTCGCCGACAAAGGCCGCCAGCACAGCCTCGACGTCGGTACGGCCAACGCTTACCGACCGACGTTCCAGAACCGCACCTTCCGCATCGGCGGTATTTGTCGTGATACCGAGTTGCACCGTCGCGACATAGCGCTTGTCGGCGTTTAGCAACTCGCCTGAAAATTTGGTGGCTTCGCCGAAGCACAACGGCAGCAGGCCGGTTGCCAGCGGATCAAGGGTTCCCGTATGCCCGGCTTTTTCGGCACGGTAAAGACGACGGGCCGCCTGCAACGCATGATTGGACGAAAGACCGAGAGCCTTATCCAGCAAGAATACGCCGTCAAGACGGCGGCGAGGGACTTTGACAGCTTCGCGGCGCGGCGCGTTCACTCGTCACGCGGCTTCTTGTCCGATTCCACCGCCTCGTCGATCAGTTTCGAAAGGCGCGCCCCCTCCTGTACCGAGGGATCGAAGACGAAGTGCAGTTCCGGAATATGGTGAATTCGAATCCGGCGACCCAGTTCGCGACGCAGAAAGCTGGCGGAATGCTTGAGCCCCTGGTCGATCATTTCGTTGGATGCGGGATCCGCCAGCGAGGTATAGAACACCTTGGCGTGCGCATAGTCGGCGGTGACTTCGACAGCGGTAAGCGTCACCAATGTCAGCTTGGGCGCAATCCGCAGATCCTTGAGGTGGAAGCGCAGCAGATCCGCCAATTCGCGGCGGATCTGCTCGGAAACCCTGTCGGACCGGGCGTAGCCATGGCCCGAACTGCGCTTGGTGGCCATGCTACTCAACCAAGGGTGCGGGCGATTTCCTGAACCTCGAAAACCTCGAGCTGATCGCCTTCGTTGATGTCGTTGAAGTTCTTGAGGCTCAAACCGCACTCAAAGCCCTCCTTGACCTCGCGCACATCGTCCTTGAACCGCTTGAGCGAATCGAGTTCACCCGTATGCACCACCGTGTTGTTGCGCAGCAGTCGCACCGATGCATTGCGCTTGACCAGGCCCGAGAGCACCATGCAGCCAGCGATGGCGCCAATCCGTGAAATCCGGAAGACCTGGCGAATCTCGACCAGGCCAAGAACCACTTCCTTCTTCTCCGGTGCCAACATCCCCGACAACGCGGCCTTAACTTCATCCACAGCCGCATAGATGATGTTGTAGTAGCGGATATCGACACCAAGACTTTCGGCAGCCTTGCGCGCGCCCACGTCGGCGCGGGTGTTGAACCCGATGACGACCGCCTTCGAGGCGGCGGCCAGATTGATGTCGGATTCGCTGATGCCACCTACTCCCGCATGGACGACAGTGACCTTCACTTCGCCGGTAGACAGTTTGTTCAGCGATTGCACCAGTGCCTCCTGGGAACCCTGGACGTCCGCCTTGATGATCAGCGGCAGTGCCCGTATCTCGCCTTCGGCCATTTGCTCGAACATGTTCTCCAGCTTGGCGGCCTGCTGCTTGGCAAGCTTGACGTCGCGGAACTTGCCCTGGCGGAACAGCGCTATCTCACGCGCCTTGCGCTCGTCGAGCAGAACCATCGTCTCGTCGCCGGCGGCAGGTACATCCGTCAGCCCCTGAATCTCGACCGGAATCGACGGCCCCGCCATGTCAACCGCCTTCCCGTTCTCATCCAGCATGGCGCGGACGCGTCCAAACACGGCGCCCGCAAGCAGCACATCGCCACGTCGCAGCGTTCCCGACAGCACCAGGATCGTGGCCACCGGTCCCTTGCCCTTGTCGAGGCGAGCCTCGATAACCAGGCCCTTGGCCGGCGCATCCACCGGCGCCATGAGTTCCAGCACCTCCGCCTGCAGCAGCACCTGCTCCAGCAAACCATCGATGCCCTCGCCGGTCTTGGCCGAAACACCGATAAAGGGCGAGTCACCACCGTATTCTTCCGGCACCACTCCCTCGGCAACGAGCTCCTGCTTGACGCGTTCGAGGTTTGCGTCGGGCTTGTCGATTTTTGTGACGGCCACAATCAGGGGTACGTTGGCCGCCTTCGCATGGGCAATGGCTTCCTTGGTCTGCGGCATGACGCCGTCGTCGCCGGCGACCACGAGAATGATCAGGTCGGTTGCCGTGGCGCCGCGCGCGCGCATGGCAGTAAAGGCCTCGTGGCCAGGTGTGTCAAGAAAAGTAATCATGCCACGCGGAGTTTCGACGTGATACGCGCCGATGTGCTGCGTTATGCCGCCGGCCTCGCCATGGGCGACGCGGCTTTTGCGGATGTAGTCGAGCAGCGAGGTCTTGCCATGGTCGACGTGACCCATCACGGTGACCACCGGAGCGCGTGGCAGTTGCACCACGTCCTTGTGCTCGCCCTCGTCAGCGAGGAACGCATCCGGATCGTCGAGCTTTGCGGCGAAGGCCAGGTGACCCATTTCCTCAACAAGGATCATGGCGGTCTCCTGGTCGAGTACCTGGTTGATGGTGACCATGGATCCCATCTTCATCAGCGTCTTGATGACTTCAGTCGCCTTGACCGTCATCTTGTGTGCCAGATCAGCGACAGAGATCGTTTCCGGAACATGCACTTCACGGACAATCGCCTCAACCGGTTGCTGCGCTGGCGCCTCCTCCGCATGACCGTGACGACCATGACGACCGCCGCCCTTGGAGCCACGCCAGCCCGACGTGCCTGCGTCGCCGCGCGTCTTGATGGCACGCCGCTTTGCGGCGTCGTCTTTCCATGCGTCCTTCTTCGCCGGTTTGGCCTTGCCGTCTTCCGGCTTCGCAGCCGGCTTGTGAATAGTGCCGGATACCCCCGCGGCAGCGGCGGCGTCCTTGACCTTCTTCGCTTCCGCGGCGGCCAACTGGGCCTGCTGCTCGGCAAGACGTGCTTCGGCTTCAGCGCGAACCCGGGCTTCGCGGTCGTTCTTTTCCTTGAACTCGGCCGCCTGAATGGCGGAGAGCTTGCCCTGGCGCTTCGATTCCGCTTCGCGCAAAGTGCGCTGCGCCGAATCGATCACCGACTTGGGTGCGGCGGCCGGTGCGCTTACCGGCAATTCAGCCACGGCAACCACCGCGGGCTCCTCGACAACCTTCTCCTTGACCACAACCGGAGCCACTTCGACAACAGGAGCAGGTTCCGGCTCGACCAGCATGACAGGCTCAGCAACGACAACTTCGGCCGGCGCTTCGGCAGCGGCTTCCGCCGCAAGTTCGCTGGGATCGCGCTTGACGAATACCCGCTTCTTGCGGACCTCAACCTGGATGGTGCGCGCCTTGCCCGTCGAATCGGAGGCCCTGATTTCGCTCGTCTGTTTGCGGGTCAGGGTGATCTTGGCCTTGGGTGCCGCATCACCGTGCGACTTGCGGAGATAGTCGAGCAAGCGAGTCTTGTCCTGCTCGGACAGGGTGTCGTTGGACTCCTGCTTGCTGACGCCGGCCTTCGCCAGTTGCTCGAGCAGGGCCGGCGCCGGCATTTTCAGCTCGGTAGCGAATTGCGAAACAGTCATCAAAGCCATGCCGTACCTCTCATTCTTCTTCGGCGAACCAATGGGCACGCGCAACAGTGATCAGCGCCGTCGCCCGTTCGGCATCGATGCCGGTCATTTCAGTCAACTCGTCGGTCGCCAGGTCCGCCAAGCCTTCACGATCCGTGATCCCACTCTTGGCCAGCTTGGCTGCCAGCGGCTTGTCCATGCCATCAAGCGCCAGCAGGTCGTCAGCCACTTTCTCCATCTGCTCTTCGTCGACGATGGCCTCGGTCAGCAGGACATTTCGCGAACGCTCGCGCAGCTCGGTGACCGTTGCTTCGTCGAAGGCGTCGATTTCAAGCATTTCCGCGAGCGGGACGTAGGCTATCTCTTCCAGCGTCGAGAAACCTTCCTCGATCAGGATATTGGCGACCTCCTCGTCGACGTCGAGCTTGTCGATGAACAGGGCACGAATCGAACTGTGCTCGGTTTCGGATCGCTTCTGGGACTCTTCGATGGTCATCAGGTTGATGGTCCATCCGGTCAACTCCGAAGCGAGGCGCACGTTCTGCCCACCTCGACCGATGGCGATGGCGAGATTGTCTTCGTCGACCACGACATCCATGGCGTGCTTTTCCTCATCAACGACAATGCTCTGCACCTCCGCCGGCGCCAGGGCGCCGATGACGAACTGCGCAGGGTCGGCAGACCAAAGGATGATGTCCACCCGCTCGCCGGAAAGCTCGTTGGTCACCGCCGTTACGCGCGAACCGCGCATGCCGACGCAGGTACCGATCGGGTCGACGCGCGGGTCGTTCGACTTGACGGCAATCTTGGCGCGCATGCCGGCATCGCGGGCGGCCGCCTTGATTTCGAGCAAACCATCTTCGATCTCGGGAACTTCGAGTTCGAACAGCTTCATGATGAACTCCGGCGCCGTGCGCGACAGGATCAGTTGCGGCCCCCTCGCCTGACGATCGATTTTCATCAGCCAGGCACGCACGCGGTCGCCGGGACGCAGGTTTTCCTTGGGAATCATCTGGTCGCGTGGCAGCAGAGCCTCGATTCGCCCCGCCTCAATGATGGCGCTGCCGCGCTCCATGCGCTTGACGGTACCGCTGACGAGGAATTCCTTGCGATCCAGAAAGTCATTGAGTAACTGCTCGCGCTCGGCGTCTCGAATTTTCTGCAGAATCACCTGCTTCGCCGCCTGGGCGCCGATACGGCCGAAATCGATGGGCTCAAGCCCCTCTTCGATAAAATCTTCGAGTGCGATGTCCGCAATCTGCTGCTGTGCGGCAGTCAGACCAATCTGCTGTTCAGGATCCTCGACCATATCGTCGGCGACCACCAGCCAGCGGCGGAAAGACTCGAATTCTCCCGTCTCGCGGTCGATGTCTACACGCACGTCGGCTTCTTCGTTGGTGCGCTTCTTCGTCGCCGAAGCCAACGCCAGTTCAAGGGCGCCAAAGACGATGTCCCGCGGAACATTCTTCTCGCGGGCCAGGGCATCAACCAACAGCAACAATTCACGGCTCATGTGAGTCCTCCAGCATTTATCAGAACTTCGGCACCAGGCGCGCCCGATCGATATTCTCGAGCGCAAACCGATGCAGTGTTTCATTCATTCGCAGGCATACCATTTCAATCCCGCCCTCGTCCCGCAATCCTTCCAGCACACCGCTGAAATTTCGCTGGTTACCCAGCGGAACACGCAGTTTGAGCTGCACGTCTTGCCCGGCGAAGCGCGTGTAGTCAGCCGGCTTGACCAGCGGACGATCGAGCCCCGGTGAGGACACTTCAAGGCGGTCATAGTCGACGTTCTCGACCATGAACACACGGCTGAGCTGGCTGCTCACCGCGGCGCAGTCTTCGACGCTGATGCCACTCTTGTCGGTTTGTGCGGCTTCCGGCCTGTCGATAAAGACGCGCAACAGCCGGGCGCGCGGACTGGTCTCGAATTCAACCAGTTCGTAACCCAGGCCAGTGACAGTCGTCTCAATCAGATCAAGCAGTTGCATGAAAACTCACAAACACATCGCACAAATAGAAAATGGGCCAAAAAGCCCATTCCTTCCCTCTCTCGCGAGAACGGCACCTGCCAAAGCCGGGCGATTATAGCAGAGGCATCATTCCTCTGCTGAATCAATTCGATCGCCGCCGGCGTCGAGGTCGAATTCGCTTTCGTCGTAGTCGTCGGCGGGGAATCCGGTTTCCACCGGGGAGCCGGACTTTTGCAAGGGCGGCAACAGTTTCAGCAGTTCCTGCACTTCGGCGGGCTCGAGATCGCGACATTGGCCACGTTTGAGGCGCGGTGACAAATGCACCGGGCCGTAGCGTACGCGCATCAAGCGGCTGACCATCAGGCCAACGGCCTCGAACATGCGTCTCACCTCGCGGTTGCGCCCCTCCGACAAAACAACGCGATACCAGTGGTTGGTACCCTCGCCACCACCGTCCACGATCACCTTGAAACTGGCTACGCCATCTTCCAGCTCGATGCCCATGCGCAAACGTTCCAGAATTTCCGGCGAAGCCTCGCCCAGGACTCGCACCGCATATTCGCGGTCGATTTCATAACGTGGATGCATCATTCTGTTGGCCAGCCCGCCGTCATTGGAAAACAACAGCAGGCCGCAGGAATTGAAGTCCAGGCGACCGATGGAAATCCAGCGTCCGCTCTTCAACCGGGGCAACTTGGCAAATACGCTGGGGCGACCGTCAGGGTCGTCCCTGGAAACAATCTCACCCTCCGGCTTGTGATAAACGAGCACACGCGGCAGGCGCAGCATGAATTTGAGCTGCGCCAGCTTGCCATTGACCCGGATCTTGTCTTCCGGGCCAACGCGCTGACCCACATGCGCCGGTACGCCGTTGACACTCACGCGCCCTGCCACGATCCACTCTTCGAGTTCGCGTCGCGAGCCGTAACCGGCATCGGCCAGAGCCTTGTGCAACTTTGGGGGATCGATGAACGCCGGATCCTTGCGCCCTCTCGACTTCGTCGCGGACGCCGCACCGCCACTGCCACGCCTGGCATCACCTTGGGGCTGCGGCGAGCCTTGCGGGAGGCGAAACGGACTAGGCTTGCGCGCCAGGGTGCTGCGACTGCGCTTCGGTGAGGTCGAGTTGCCCGCCGGCGACGGCTTCGGCGCGCCCCCGCGCCGCGGATTGGTCGGCCGGCTGGCTGGTTCCGGCGTGATCGCCGTTCGGTTCTTCTGTCCCTGGTGCCGGGACCGGGGAGGCTTCGGGGATTGCGGCTTGTCCAAGATCCATCACCCTTTCAATTTCAGTCAGTGGCGGCAGTTCGGTAAGACTGCGCAAGCCGAGCTCATCCAGAAACCTTCGCGTGGTGGCATACAGCGCCGGCCGCCCCGGTGCGTCCCGATGCCCCACGGCATCGATCCAGCCTCGCCCTTCCAGCGTTTTCAATATGTTCGGTGATACCGCCACGCCCCGAATGTCCTCGATGTCACCCCGCGTCACTGGCTGCCGATAGGCGATGATCGCCAGCGTTTCCATCACTGCACGCGAATACTTCGGTGGCTTGTCGTTCTTCAGCCGGTCTATGTAGGACTGATACTCCGGGCGGGTCTGGAAGCGCCAGCCGGACGCCAACTGCACCAGTTCCACACCCCGTTCCGACCAGTCCCGGCGCAAGTCATCAAGCAGTGTACGCCAGGTGTCGTCGTCGAACTCCTGATCGAAGAGCTTTTTCAGCTCGGACAGGGGCAGCGGCTCGGCGGCCACCAGCAGCGCGGTTTCCAGCACACGCTTGTAGTCATCGGGTTTATACAGCGGCAGCATCGGGTAGCTTCACATAAATGGGCGCAAGCGCCTCGTTCTGGGTAATTTCGATCAGCGATTCGCGCGCCAGCTCCAGCATGGCGAGAAAACTCACCACCAGCCCCTGCGCGCCCAGCGTCAGATCGAACAACTGGTCGAACACCACGTAGCCACCCCCCTGCAGGCGGCGCAGGATCATGCTCATGTGCTCGCGCACGGACAGCTCCTCGCGATGAATCTTGTGATGCTGATGTATCCGGGCCTGCTTCATCAGCGCCAGCCAGGCCACCTGCAGGTCATGCAGGCTCACCTCGGGTTGACGCTCCGCGACCTTGTCCGCGATCCACACCGTGATCCACTCGTAGTCGCGTCCGGCCTGCGGCATTTCGTTCAGCTTCGCCGCCGAGGCCTTCATGCGTTCGTATTCGATCAGCCGGCGCACCAGCTCGGCCCTGGGATCTTCCGGC
>JAIOPW010000213.1 GCA_021413665.1 Rhodocyclales bacterium
TGGCAAAAGTACGAGTACCATCATTATCAGGATAAATAATCCGCGAATAAGACGGATCAAACCCCGGGGTGGCCGCTCCAGGGTTTCTACTTCTGAAGAGGAGATCGTTAGATGCAAGTCACACGGCGGCAGTTCTTCAAGATCTGCGGCGCCGGTCTGAGCGGGTCTTCCATCGCACTGATGGGATTCTCACCCACATCGGCCCTAGCGGAGGTGCGCAGCTACAAGCTCGCCCGCGCCACGGAAACCCGCAACATGTGTCCCTACTGCTCGGTGAGCTGCGGGGTCCTGATCTACACCACGGGCGACAAGTCCAAGAATTCGAAAGCGGACATCATCCACATCGAGGGCGATCCGGATAATCCCGTGAATCGCGGCACGCTGTGCGCCAAGGGCGCGGGCCTGCTCGACATGGTCAAGAGCACCAACCGGCTCAAGTATCCGGAAGTGCGAGAGGCCGGCAGCAACGAGTGGAAGCGCATTTCGTGGGACGACGCGATCACCCGCATCACCACCCACATGAAGAAGGACCGCGACACCAACCTGATCGAGAAGAACGCCGACGGCGTGACGGTGAACCGCTGGAACACCACCGGTTTCCTCGCCTCGTCCGCCGCCAACAACGAATCCGGCTATATCACGGTCAAAACCCTTCGCAGCCTGGGAATCGTCGCACTCGACACGCAAGCACGTATTTGACACGCCCCCACGGTATCCAGTCTGGGTCCGACATTTGGGCGTGGTGCAATGACCAATCATTGGGTCGATCTGAAGAATTCAGACCTGGTGATCGTCATGGGCGGCAATGCCGCCGAAGCGCATCCCTGCGGTTTTAAATGGGTCATCGAAGCGAAGAAGGACCGCAAGGCCAAGCTGATCGTGGTCGACCCGCGCTACACGCGTTCCGCCGCCGTTTCAGATTTCTACGCGCCGATCCGCGCCGGCTCCGACATCGCCTTCCTCGGCGGCGTCATCAACTACCTGCTGTCGAAGGACAAGATCCATCACGACTACGTCAAGAACTACACCAACGCCGCATTCCTGATCGACGAGGGCTTCAAGTTCGAGGACGGCTTCTTCTCCGGCTACAACGCCGAGAAGCGCAGTTACGGCAAGGACACCTGGAAGTACCAGATGGGCAAGGACGGGTTTGCGATGGTCGACCCGACCCTGCAAAGCCCGAACTGCGTGTTCCAGCTGATGAAAAAACACTACAGCCGCTACACGCCGGAGCTGGTGAGCAAGACCACCGGCACGCCGCAGGACGCCTTCCTCAAGATCTGCGAAATGATGGCGGAGACAGCGGCGCCCGACAAGACCATGACGATCTGTTATGCGCTGGGCTGGACGGAACATTCGGT
>JAIOPW010000214.1 GCA_021413665.1 Rhodocyclales bacterium
TGTGCAGGTCGAAGTAGAACTGCGAGATCGGGGGCGCGACGACGCGCGCCATGAGGCGGTCGGCGGCTTCCAGCACCGTCACCTGCTTTTCCTTGCGGCGCGCCACGGCGGCGACTTCGAGGCCGATGAAGCCGCCGCCGATGATCACCACGTTCTGTGCGGCTTCCAGTGCAGCCGCGATGCCTTTGGCGTCATCCAGCGAACGCAGGCCGTACACGCCTTTCCAGTCGGCGCCCGGCAGCGGCAGCGGGCGCAGGCGCGAGCCGGTGCAAAGGGCCAGGCCGTCGTAGGCAAGGCTGGAGCCGTCGCTGAAGCCGACCCGCTTCGCGGCACGGTCGATCGCCGCAGCGCCAGCGCCGACTCTCAGGGTGATCTCCTTCTTCGCCAGCATTTCTGCGGGGCGCATCATCAGTTGCGCTTCAGCGGTTTGACCCAGCAGAAAGCCCTTGGAGAGCGGCGGGCGCTGGTAAGGCGCGTGCGCCTCGTTGCCGATCAGCGTGATCGGCCCCGCATAGCCTTCGGCGCGCAGGGTCTCGGCCACGGTGAGACCCGCCAGCCCGGCACCGACGATCAGCATTCCATTCTTTCCCGCGTGCGTGGCGGGGACGCTATCCAGTGCGGACATGTGGGTTTCTCCGGAAAAGGGGCGGCGAGGTCAGCGTCGGACTGTATCCGCTTCGTACCGACTTTGGTAGCCGCTTGTCCGGGTGTGTGTCCGGCCGCGGGTAGAATGGCGAGGCATCGAACGACATGCATTCTCCGCCCGCATCCTCGGCAAGTTCCGTGCGCCTCCTCAATTTCATTCGGCAGTGACGCGGCACCCATGATGATGAAACGCACGAAAGACGAATTCTTGGCCCGCCCCTGCCATCCCCCAATCGCAAACGTCGCATGCGACCTTCCCCGCGCGGGGAGGCTTCCGATGATGCCCCTGCGGAGCGGGCTAAGCCCGCAAACGACGCTGGCAAAGCCACCCCGGATGTTCGGCTCGCTTCGCTCGATCATCACCGGCCGCTGCGAACGAGTAGTTGCACCTCAATTCCCGAAGGGACATGTGTCATGAAATCGCTTATCGCAGTCGTCGCCCTGCTTTGCGCCGGCGCCGCCTGGAGCGCCGAATCGCCGGCAACAGTACTCAAGGGCGAGGTGCTGGAAGTCAAGGACGTCGATAGCTACAGCTACCTGCGGCTCAAGACCGCGGACGGCGAGATGTGGGCGGCGGTCGGCAAGGCTCCGGTCAGGAAGGGGGCCAAGGTCACGATCGAGAATGTCATGGTCATGAACAACTTCGAGAGCAAGTCGCTGCAGCGGACATTTCCGAAGATCGTGTTCGGCAGCCTGGCCGGGGCGGGCGTCACGGCTCCCGGTGCGGGCGGCCAGATGGCCGCGGCGCACTCGGCCCAGCCCAAAGCCGACTTTTCGGGTGACGCCAAGGTGACCAGGGCAAGCGGTCCCGATGCGCGCACCGTTGCCGAAGTGGTTACGAAAAGCGCCGAACTCAAGGACAAGAAGGTGACGATCCGCGGCAAGGTGGTGAAGTTCACCGCCATGGTGATGAACAAGAACTGGATCCACCTGCGCGACGGAACCGGTTCGGCCGCGGACAAGACGGATGATCTGCTGGTGACAACCCTGGATCAGGCAAGGGTCGGCGACGTCGTCGTTGTCAAGGGCGTGGTGCATACCGACAAGGATTTCGGCGCCGGCTATGCCTACAAGGTACTGGTCGAGGATGCCACGCTGGGGCAATGAGGCCTTGAAGCGTTGCAACGGCTGCGGCTCCCGGTCTTGTTTGTGCGGCTAGAGAGCGCGTGATATTCAGGCAGTGAAACGGACAATGCTCGTCAAGGACTGGTTACCTTCAGGCTCCCGGGAAGCGCTTCTGGCGCTTGCCGCGCTGATCGCGCTGGTGACAGCGTTCGGGCTCTACGTCGGCGCCGAAAAGCGGATTGATCGCGCCAATGGCCAGCGCCACGTCTCGCTCGCGCTGGCGGATCAGTTGCGGCAATCGTCGGATGATCTGACCCGAACGGCTCGCGCCTATGTAGTCACCGGCGATCCCAGGTATCGAAGATATTATCAGGACATACTCGACATCCGTGACGGCAGGAAGCCTCTGCCGAAGGGGTATTTCCATAGCCATTGGGACCTGGTCGTGGTCGATGCGGATGACCACCACCCACCCGCGGGCGGAGGGGCGACATCCGCCCTTGACCTGATGCACCAGGCGGAGTTCGGGGAGGATGAACTGCGCAAACTGGCGGAATGGAAGGCGAAGTCCGGCGCCTTGGCCGCCATCGAATCCGAGGCCATGAACCTGGTCGGAAGCGCCGGTCCGGAGGCACCGGCGAACCGATCCAGGGCAATTCGACTCCTGCATGATGACGCCTATCACCAGGCGAAGGTCGCGGTGATGACGCCGATCGAAGAGTTCCACCGGTTGATGGATTCCCGTACCGCCGAGAAGATACGTGTCGCGGGGCGGGACGCGGACTATCTCAGGGTCGCTTTCATGCTGTCCTTCCTGGGAGCATGTGTCCTGCTCTGGCGCATGCATGTGGTATCCAGGAAAGCCCTTGGCGGATCCGCGGAAGAGATTCGCAGGACGATCGTCAGGATCGGCGAGGGAGATTTCCTTTCTCCCATTTTGGTTGGCGCGGGCATGGAAGCGAGCGTGCTTGCCGGCCTGGCCGCCATGCAGCGCAAGTTGCGCGCCTACGAGGCGGGTCGTCAGTTGGCCGAGGATTCCGTCCGCGCCAGCCTTGAAAGGCTGAACGAAGCCCAGCGCATCGCGCAATTGGGCAGTTGGGCGCTGGATCTCGGTCGCGGCGAACTGATCTGGTCCGATGAAGTATTCCGTTTGTTCGAGATCGATCCGAGCCGCTTTGGAGCTACCTACGAGGCATTCCTCGGGGCCGTTCATCCGGATGACCGGGAGGCGGTGAGCCGGGTCTATTCCGACTCCCTTGCGTCCCGCGCGCCTTACGAAATAACGCATCGACTGCTCATGAGCGACGGGCGGATCAAGTGGGTGCGCGAGCGCGCCGTATCGGACTTCGACGCCACGGGCAGGGCGCTGCGATCGTACGGCACGGTGCAGGATGTCACCCTGTCCAGGCTGGCGGAGATCGCCTTGGGCCAGTCCGAACAGAAGTTCGCCACGGCCTTCGAGTCCTGCCCGATCGCGGCCACGATAGCTACGGCGGAGGACGGCTGCTTTATCGACGTCAATGCGAATTTCCAGCGCGATTTCGGCTGGATCAAGGACGAACTGATCGGCAGGACTTCGGTGGAGGTCGGCGTTTGGCCGGGTCGGACTGCGCGCCTGCCATGGGCGGAGGAGATGCGTCGCACGGGGCGCGTGGTCGACTACGAAACCGTCTGGATGCACAAGAATGGCGAGCGGCGGGATGTCAGCCTTTCCGGGGAAATGACCGAGCTCGACGGCAAGCCCTGCATCCTTTCCTACGCTACCGATATTACGGCCCGCCGTCTGGCGCAACAGGCGCTGGAGACAAGCCTGAATTTCAACCGGCAGCTTGTCCTCGAGTCCCCGATTGGCATCCTCACCTATGACGCTTCCGGTCGCTGCGTGACGGCCAACCGGAATGCCGCGGATCAGTTGGGCGGCACGCAAGAGCAGTTGCTCGCGCAGAACTTCAGGGAGATCGAAACCTGGAAGACGTCCGGTCTCCTGGCGTGCGCCGAATCGACGCTGGCAACGGGGAAAGTCACGCGAATCGAAACGCACTTCCGTACCAGTTTCGGCAAGGAAATATGGCAGGACGCCGTGTTTACCCGGTTTGTCGCGGATGGGCAGCCCAATCTGCTGCTGATGGTCTCGGACGTTTCACAGCGCAGGCTCCAGGAAGAAAGAACCCGCCAGTTGCTGGTAGAGAACGAGGCGATGCTGAACAATGCCGTGGTCGGCATTGTCTACCTCAAGCAGCGGCGGATTATCTCCTGCAACCGGCGCCTCGAGGAAATATTCCAGTATCAGCCGGGTGAACTGATCGGAGCATCTTCCGAACTGCTCTACGACTCCAGCGAGACCTACGAACACATCGGTGTGGTGGCCTACGAAGCCGTGGCGGAAAACAGGGCCTTCAGAACCGAAGTAAGGTTGCGGCACAAGGACGGCAGCGTGTTCTGGGGCGAGTTGAGCGGTCGCGCGATCGATCCCGCCCATCCCCACGACGGGAGCATCTGGACCTATTCGGACATCACCGAACTCAAGCTGGTCGAGGCTGACCTGCGGATCGCGGCCGCGGCGTTCGATTCGCAGGAAGCGGTCATGGTCACCGATGCGAACAGCGTAATCCTGAAGGTTAACAAGGCCTTTACCGAAACCACCGGATATACGGCGGCGGATGTCGTGGGCAAGACACCCAGCCTGCTGCAGTCCGGCCGCCACGATGCCGATTTTTATCGCGGCATGTGGGAGACCATCAACCGCACGGGCATATGGCAGGGAGAAATCTGGGACAGGCGCAAGAATGGCGACGAGTATCCAAAGTGGCTCACGATCTCGGCGGTCAAGGACAGCGCCGGCGCCGTGACCAATTACGTCGGCGCCCATTTCGACATTACCGAGCGCAAGGAGGCGGAAGAAAAAATCCATCAGTTGGCCTTCTACGACCAGTTGACGGGCTTGCCCAACCGCACGCTGCTGCTGGATCGCCTGAAGCAGACCATGGCCGGCAGCAGCCGCGCCGGCAGCTACAGCGCGTTGCTGTTCCTCGACCTGGATAATTTCAAGACGCTGAATGATTCGCTCGGTCATGACGTCGGCGACTTGATGCTGAAGCAGGTTGCCCAGCGCCTCAAGACCTGCGTACGCGAGGGAGACACGGTGGCGCGCCTGGGCGGTGACGAATTCGTCGTGGTGCTGCCCAACCTGAGTGCGATCGAGGGCGAAGCCGCCGCCGGTACGGAAACGGTCGCGGAAAAGATACTGGCCACGCTCAATCGGGTCTACCGGTTCGGCGAGCTTGCGCACCACAGTTCTGCAAGCATCGGCGTCACCCTGTTCAATGGCTCCCTGATTTCGATCGATGACCTGATGAAGCAGGCCGACCTCACCATGTACCAGGCCAAGGAGGCGGGTCGCAATGCGATCCGCTTCTTCGATCCGGCGATGGAGGTCGCCGTCAAGGAACGCACCGCGCTCGAGAGCGACCTGCGCCGGTCGCTGGAGGCAAATCGCTTTCTGCTCCACTTCCAGGCGCAAGTGACGGACGATGGCCGCATGACCGGCGCTGAAGTCCTCGTGCGCTGGCAGCATCCCGAGCGCGGCATGGTTTCGCCGGCCGAATTTATTCCCCTGGCCGAGGAAACCGGCCTGATCCTGCCTCTTGGTAACTGGGTTCTCGAAACGGCATGCAGGCAGTTGGCGCGGTGGGCCATGCAGCCGGAGATGGCCCATCTCACGCTGGCGGTTAACGTCAGCGCCCACCAGTTCCGTCAGACCGACTTCGTGGAACAGGTTCTGTCGATAGTCAGGAACACCGGCGTCGATCCAAGGCGGCTGAAGCTGGAGCTGACCGAAAGCATGCTGGTCCATGACGTGCAGGAGATCATCGAAAAGATGTTTGCGCTGAGGGGGCACGGAGTGAGCTTCGCACTGGACGACTTCGGTACCGGCTACTCGTCGCTGTCCTACCTGAAGCGCCTGCCGCTGGACCAGTTGAAGATCGACCAGTCATTCGT